>NZ_JBBWCB010000050.1:0-42298 GCF_039888995.1 Pseudomonas rossensis
TTCCGGGGTGGAGAACGCGGTGCTGGAAATCGACACCGCGTTCTCCACCCCGGAACGCACCCTGTACAAATTCAACCCGCTGGCGCAAATGACCAGTGAAGAGATCTGGGGTTACATCCGCATGCTGGAGCTGCCGTACAACAGCCTGCACGAACGCGGGTTCATCAGCATCGGCTGCGAGCCCTGTACCCGTCCGGTGTTGCCGAACCAGCACGAGCGCGAAGGTCGTTGGTGGTGGGAAGAAGCGACGCAAAAAGAATGCGGTCTGCATGCGGGCAACATCATCAGCAAATCCAAAGCTTAAAAACCGCCTCAAAAAATGTGTACACACGAATGTCACCATAGGTGCCATTTTTGTGTGCACTTATAATTTCAGCGCCCCAAAAAATTACACGCCCCTGCCCTGACTTCCTCAGTCGACTTTTCGTACAAATCCCGCTGAAAAACAAATACCTGTTCACTCGGTCAATTTATATCGCCTTTATTTCAGTCCCTTACGGCGAATAGATAACAAAACGAAATTAGAGGAGGAATTCATAGATCGCTGACTGGCATGGTTCTGGCTTAAGTGCATACATGTTTTGTATACAATCACATCAAAACATACACACACTTTAGATCCGCAAGCCTGAAGCGCCCTATCCCGTACAGGCTGCAGATGCCCCGTAACCAATGATGCTGACTGCCCGCGACGAAGATTTGTCGAGCCAACGCTCATGCACAGTCATCGCGACGCCAAGCTCGGAGCCTGCCGGAATGCGTACTAGCCTCTCCAATAACAACATCGCGCTGGATCTACCCTCCTTCCCACCCACTTCAACCCTTCACGACCAAACGTTTCAAGAACCTGTCGTACTCAGCCCTCGCCTGCACAACAAGGACCTGGCGCCGACCAAAGCCGAAGGTCGACGCTGGGGCCGCTACAGCATTTTCGCCCTGTGGACCAACGACGTTCACAACATCGCCAATTACTCATTCGCCATCGGGCTGTATGCGCTCGGACTGGGCGGCTGGCAAATCCTGCTGTCCCTGGGGATCGGTGCGGCGTTGGTGTATAGCTTCATGAACCTCTCCGGTTACATGGGGCAAAAGACGGGCGTGCCGTTTCCTGTCATCAGCCGGATCAGTTTCGGCATTCACGGGGCGCAGATTCCTGCATTGATCCGCGCCGTTATCGCCATTGCCTGGTTTGGGATTCAGACATACCTGGCCTCGGTGGTCTTTCGTGTACTGCTGATAGCGGTTCATCCAGGTTTCGCTGACTACGACCACAACTCAATCCTCGGTCTATCAAGCCTGGGCTGGGTGTGCTTCGTAGCGATCTGGTTCGTGCAACTGGCGATTCTCGCCTATGGCATGGAGATGGTGCGGCGTTACGAGGCGTTCGCCGGGCCAGTGATTCTGCTGACCGTCGCCGCCCTCGCCGCGTGGATGTACTTTCAGGCCAACGCGACCATCGCCTGGTCGATCCGCGAACCGCTGACCGGCGGCGAGATGTGGCGCAACATCTTTGCCGGTGGTGCGTTGTGGCTGTCGATCTACGGCACGCTGATCCTCAACTTCTGCGACTTCGCCCGTTCTTCGCCGTGCCGCAAGACCATCAAGGTCGGCAATTTCTGGGGCCTGCCGGTGAATATTCTGGTGTTCGCCAGCATCACCGTCCTGCTCTGCGGCGCTCAATTTCAGATCAATGGACGGATCATCGAAAGCCCGACGGAAATCATCGCCTCGATTCCCAACACCTTCTTTCTGGTGCTCGGTTGCCTGGCGTTCCTGATCGTCACCGTGGCGGTGAACATCATGGCCAACTTCGTCGCCCCGGCCTTCGTGCTGAGCAACCTGGCGCCCAAATACCTGACATTCCGCCGCGCCGGCCTGATCAGCGCGACCATCGCGGTGCTGATCCTGCCGTGGAACCTCTATAACAGCCCGTTGGTGATCGTGTATTTCCTGTCCGGCCTCGGCGCCCTGCTCGGCCCGTTGTACGGCGTGATCATGGTCGACTACTGGCTCGTACGAAAAGGTCAGGTCAACGTGCCGCAGTTGTACAGCGAAGACCCCAACGGCGCTTATTACTACAGCCGCGGAGTCAATTTACGCGCCGTCGCGGCGTTCATTCCTGCCGCGCTGATCGCCATTGTCCTGGCGCTGGTACCGGGCTTCGACAGCGTATCGCCCTTCTCCTGGCTGATTGGGGCCGGGATTGCCGGGATGCTCTACCTGATCATCGCCAAACGGCAGCCCCATTACGCAGACGTCAGCGGTGAAGCCATCGCCGTCGATAACGTCAGCCATTAATCCTTAGGCGGCCCGGCACCGTCGGGCCGCAGAACCACCCGTTATAAGGACTTCCCATGCGAATTCTCGTGGTCAACGTCAACACCACCGAATCCATCACGCAGGCCATCGCGCGTTCGGCTCAGTCAGTGGCCGCGCCCGGCACGGAAATTATCGGCCTGACGCCCTACTTCGGTGCCGACTCCATCGAAGGCAATTTCGAAAGTTATTTGGCCGCTATCGCGGTGATGGACCGGGTGATGTCCTACGACCAACCCTTCGATGCCGTGATCCAGGCCGGTTACGGCGAACACGGCCGCGAAGGTTTGCAGGAGTTGCTCAACGTGCCGGTGGTGGACATCACCAATGCGGCGGCCAGCACGGCCATGTTCCTCGGCCATGCCTACTCGGTGGTCACCACGCTGGACCGCACCGTGCCGCTGATCGAGGATCGCCTCAAACTGTCCGGACTCTGGGACCGTTGCGCGTCGGTACGGGCCAGTGGTTTGGCGGTGCTGGAACTGGAATCCGATCCTGAGCGTGCGCTGGAGGCAATTATTCGTCAGGCGGAATTGGCCGTGCTTGAAGACAAGGCCGAGGTGATTTGCCTGGGCTGCGGCGGCATGGCCGGGCTGGATGAACAGATTCGTCAGCGCACCGGCGTGCCGGTGGTGGATGGTGTGACGGCGGCGGTGACGATTGCCGAGTCGTTGGTGCGGTTGGGTTTGTCGACGTCCAAGGTGCGGACTTATGCGACGCCGCGGCCGAAGAAAATTATCGGCTGGCCGGGGCAGTTTTGCAGGTAGACCGCGTCATCGTTCATCGCGAGCAAGCTCGCTCCCACAGGGCTCTGCGTCGTTTACATCATTGTGGAACGACGCATAACCCTGTGGGAGTGAGCTTGCTCGCGATGGCCGCGCCTCGGTTTTGAATCAGAGCGCACTAAACCGCTGCCCCAACCCCTGCTCCGCAAACTGCTCAATGATGAAATCCACAAACGCCCGGGTCTTGCCGGGCAGCAGTTTGTGCTCCGCGTAATAGATCGAAATGTTGCCGTCGTCGACATACCAGTCCGGCAGCACCCGCTGCAAGGTCCCGGCCTCCAGATAGCCCACGGCAAACGGCATGCTCACCAGCGCAATACCCAACCCTTGGGCGGCCGTGGCACAGGCCGCCTCCGAATCACTCATGGTCATCCGCGCCTTGAGGGTCAGTGGGCTGTGTTGCTGGGTGCGACTGGTCAATTGCCAGGAACGCACACGCCCCGTCTGCGGCGATCGAATCAGGATGCCATCGTGAGGCTTCAGATCATCGGGCTCGGCAATCACCTCACGCCCCGCCAGATACTCGGCTGACGCCACCAGCACCCGGTGGGCCGGGGTCAGCTTGCGCGCCACCACCCCCTGCGGCAGCTCGAATCCCCCACCAATCGCCGCATCGAAACCTTGAGCGATCAGATCGACCTGACGGTTATCGAAATGCCAGTCCGGGTTGATCGCCGGAAAGCGCCGCAGAAACTCCCCGAGCAACGGCACGATGTACAAACGCCCGAACACCGTGCCCATGCTGACCTTCAACGTCCCCGCTGGTAGCCCCTCGGCGCTGGCCAGATTGGCCACGGCATTCTGGATCGTGTGAAGACTGGAACTCACTTCGCCGAGAAAAACATGACCCGCTTCAGTCAGCGTCAGGCTGCGAGTGCTGCGCTGAAACAGCCGTACACCCAGACGCGCCTCAAGCTTGGCGACGCTCTTGCCCACCGCCGCCGGGGTCAGACTCAAGCGGCGCGCGGCTTCGGCGAAGCTGCCGACCTCGGCACTGCGCACGAAGCATTCGATACTGCTGAAGGTTTCCATAAGCGACACTATAAACTTTTGGTTTACACAGACTATCGCAATTACCGTCTACACGGCCGGTAATCCTGAATCGATACTAGGCTCCATCAACCGACGCATCTCGCCTCGGGACTTTGGAGATCGATATGACTACTCAGAACCTCAGCGGCAAAGTGGCTTTGATTCAAGGCGGATCCCGCGGTATCGGCGCCGCCATCGTCAAACGCCTGGCCGCTGAAGGCGCGACAGTCGCCTTCACCTACGTCAGCTCCACGGCCAAAGCCGAAGAATTGCAAAACACCATCACCGGTAACGGCGGCAAAGCCCTCGCCATCAAGGCTGACAGCGCCGACGCCGAGGCCATCCGCAACGCCGTGACCGCCACCGTAAAAGCCTTTGGCCGCCTGGACATTCTGGTCAACAACGCAGGTGTGCTGGCCGTTGCCCCCTTGGAAGATTTCAAACTCGAAGACTTCGACCAGACCCTCGCGATCAACGTGCGCAGCGTGTTCATCGCCACCCAGGCCGCAGCCAAACACATGACCGAAGGCGGTCGCATCATCAACATCGGCAGCACCAACGCCGACCGCATGCCCTTCGCCGGTGGTGGCCCGTACGCCATGAGCAAGTCGGCGCTGGTCGGCCTGACCAAAGGCCTGGCTCGCGACCTCGGCCCGCGCGGCATTACCATCAACAACGTGCAGCCGGGCCCGGTCGACACTGACATGAACCCGGCCAGTGGTGACTTCGCCGAAAGCCTGATCCCGTTGATGGCGGTGGGTCGTTACGGTAAAGCGGAAGAAATCGCCAGCTTCGTCGCCTACCTCGTCGGTCCCGAAGCCGGCTACATCACCGGTGCCAGCCTGACCATCGATGGTGGTTTCGGCGCCTGATGTTCTGAATCACGCATAAAGAAACGCCGGCAACCCTGATCAGGGTGTCGGCGTTTTCATGTACGCAGCTTTAAGCCCATTCGAGCGCCGGCAAACCGCAAGCGCTCGGTTTGAACGCTTTCAGCGTACGAAGAATGCCGTCGGCGTGTGCGTATTTTTCGTCAGCCATCGCCGCATTCGGGATCGCAATCGCGGTCATTCCTGCCGCTTTCGCCGCCGTGACACCGAACGGTGAATCCTCGAACACCAGGCAATCCTCAGGCGCGACACCCAGGCGCCGCGCCGCCGTGAGGAAGATGTCCGGCGCCGGTTTGGCCGCGCCGACTTCCGGATCATCGGCCGTCACGATGAAATCGAACAGCGCGAACCAGTCGCGGTGCAAGGTGGTTTTCTGGCCGAACGACTGACGCGAAGAGCTGGTTCCCACCGCGATCGGAATGTTATTGGCCTTCAGATGCCGAACCAGCTCCTGCGCGCCAGGCATTGCCAGCGCCGTAGGAAAACGCTCGCGCATCAGCGGTTCGCGGATCACCAGAAACTCTTCGGCGGTAATCGGCAGGTCCAGCGCCTCGACCACATAACGCGCCAGATCACCCGCGCCACGGCCGATGATGTGCTGTTTGACGCTCCAGTCGAAGACCCGACCGTAACGCGCAGCAATCATGGACGTGACCTCGGTGTAAATGCCCTCGGTGTCCAGCAACAAGCCGTCCATATCGAAAATCACGGCCTTGATCGGGCCGAATTCATTCAGTGGTGCATTCATCGCATCTGATCCGTTTTCTAATGACATCCCAGAGGCGGCTCAGGTACGGCCGGGTCCGCGATCGATTAAAGGATTCAGCAGCATAGCGAGCGCGGCGGGCATAGGGCAACGGGCAATGCCTGATCGGTACTAAAACCTGCGCCGAAGTGCTCTCCGTCATTTAGCGATTTCCCCTACACCAAACACTTACTTTCCCGACTTCTTTCCCCGCCGATCCCACGCAAAGTCTCGCGCTCTGAATTGATCCGCGCGAGGGACTGCGAATGTTCATACCTGACAACCTCCTGGCCTTGAACAACACCATCGGGCTGCTGGTGGTCGCCGCCATGGATCCTGACCAGCCGGGTATCGAAGCGCTACTGAGTGATTTTCGACTGTGCCTGAACGACTACGACGCCTGGGCTGAAAGTTTCTGGACCGGTAGGGCACTGGATGTCGAGCAAGTGTTCAAGGTCGGCAATGAAGTCCGTCTAAGCGCACCGAAGAGTTCGACCACGCCTGTCAGTGCGACAGTCGCCGCGTGCCAGGCCAGCGGTCCGTTGACCCTGGTGCATATGTTTGAGGCAGCGCGTTTCGTGCCGATCGGCAATACGCCGGTGATGCTTGAACCTTTGCTTTCCGACGTGGCGGGTGAACAGACGTTTGGCGAGCCGATCTACGATGTGATCGGCCCCAGCGGCATCCTGGAAATCCCCGATTGCCAGCGCGGCCAGCGTTATCGCATCACGTTCTTTCCCGATGTATCCGCTGATCACGTCAAAGCACTTTACGCCTCCTATCAGGGCGTCATCGGCGAACTGGAAGGTTGGTTGCGTAACGAGTGGACGACCGAGTTCGAACCAGCGTTGGCCGGGTTCTCCCAGGCCAGTTTCATCAAGCGCTACGGCATGCTGCAACAGGCCGACTGGCGCGGCTTCGAGAACTCGCTGAACGGTTTGTGGGATGACGTAAAACAGATTTACACCCTGATCGCGGACCTGCAGGCCAACAGCGAAAAACTCCTTGAATACCTGACCCGATCCGAGCTTGAAACGCTGCTGAACGCTTCGGCGGAGTCCATCGCCAACGTGTTGCTGATGCTGAGCGACGAGCCGTTGATGTTCATTCATCTCGCGGCGTTCACCAGTTGGCTGAGGATGCTGCCGCCGCAGTACATCGCCGAGGTCGTGGCGGAAATTCGTACGGAGATATTGATCAGTTTCCTGCTCATGTGCCTTACCGGTCCTGCGGGACTGGAATTGCGCCTGAGTGAGAAGGTGCTGTCCAGGATCAAGTCCCCGCAGACCCGGCAATGGCTGGCGGCCGCCAGCTTGCGATTGGCTGAGCTCACCGCCAAGTCCGACCTGACAGCCCACGCTGGCGCGCTCAAACCGCTGATGGTCAATGCCCGGAATGCACCGATCCATCCTGCGCCCGCAGTGTCATTGCAGATCACCGCGGGGGTTGCGCCGGTTTTGTTGGTGAAGAATCCGGTGGCCATTGCTCGCGACAAGTCTGAAGCCATGACCAGGATTGGCAGGCAGGAACATCGCGACGATGCCCCGGATCAAGCGAAAAACCCCAACGGTGACAGCGCCGATTGCGGACCGTTGACCTGTACCAATGGCTGTCCGGTATCGATGGTCACGGGCGAGGAACTGCTCACGCTGACCGACGGTGCGCTGGACGGGATTTTGCCGTTCGACTTCACCCGGCTCTATCGCACCAGTGCGGTGGAGATCGATTGCGGGCTCGGATTCGGCTGGAGTCACTCACTCGCCCATCACCTGGAAATCGATGGCGACACCGTCATTTGGATCGACCACGAAAACCGCCGTACGACCTTTCCGCTACCCAGTATCGAGCGCCCGACGATTCACAGCAGCCTGTCGCGGGCAGCGATTTATCTAGGCGACGAGCCGGAAGAACTGATCCTCGCGCTGGCTGGCGAAAAATCGCGTTTTTTCCACTTTCGTGCAGGACGTCTGACGGCCATCAGCAATGCCTACGGCAATCGGCTGACGGTGCAGCGGGACTCTTCTGACAGGATCAAGCGCCTCGATAACGGCGCAGGGCGCTCCCTTCTATTGCGCTATGAGCGCCGGCACATGGTCGCCGTCGAGTATCAGCGTTTTCATCCGGCCGACACCCTGGAAGACGCCTGGCGTACTGAGCAGACGCTGGTTGCCTACCGCTACGACGCTTGTCATCGCTTGATCGAAGCAACCAATGCCGCCGGCGAAAGCGAGCGCTACGACTACGACGAGCAGCACGTGATTCTGCAGCGGCAATTGGCCGGTGGGGCGAGTTTCTTCTGGGAGTGGGAACGGTCCGGCAAGGCGGCCCGATGTGTCCGCCATTGGGCGTCGTTTTCGCAGATGGACACGCACTATGTCTGGGACGACAGCGGCAGTGTGGTGGTTAAAAACGCCGACGGCAGTGAAGAGGTTTACGTCCACGACGACCGGGCGCGGCTGGTGCGCAAGGTCGAGCTGAACGGCGGCGAACACCTCAAGGCTTACGACGACAACGGTCGGCTGATTGCCGAGCAGGACCCGCTAGGCGCCGTCACCGAATACCGTTACGACGAGGTCGGACGGCTTATCGCACTGATTCCGCCGCAAGACGAACCGACGGCCTACGAGTATCGCAACGGTTTCCTGCATGCGCGTTATCGCGGCAAAGCGGTGTGGAAATATCAGCGCAATGCTCACGGTGACGTTACCGAAGCGACCGACCCCGACGGCCATGTCAGCCACTATCACTACGACGAAAAAGGGCAGCTGCTGTCGATCCGCCACCCGGACAACAGCCGGCATGTGTTCGTCTGGAACGCCTTGGGACAACTGCTCGAAGAAACCTTGCCGGACGGTGGCCATCGGCGGTTTTCCTACGACGCGTTGGGGCGGCAGATTACCCGTCAGGACGAACACGGTGCCGTTACCCACTACCAATGGGATGCCGTCGGCCGACTGATCCAGACGACGCTTCCCACCGGCGCCAGCCGCGCGTTCAGCTACAACGCCTACGGAAAAATCACCGCCGAACGCGATGAACTGGGTCGCATCACCCGCTACGAATACGTCGACGATCTGCACCTGGTCAACCGTCGGATCAATGCCGACGGCACCCAGCTGAAGTACCGCTACGACAACGCGCAGCTGTTGCTCACGGAAATCGAAAACGAGTCCGGCGAAAAATACCTCCTGGACTACACGCCCAATGGTTTGATCCGACAGGAAACCGGATTCGACGGCCAACGCACGGCGTACGCCTACGACCTCAACGGCCAGCTGCTGGGGAAAACCGAGTTTGGCGAGGACGGTTCGCAGCTGGTGACGGGTTATCAGCGGGATTCGGCCGGACGCCTGCTGGTCAAAACCCTGCCCGACGGCAACAAGGTTGAATACCGCTACGACAGCCTCGGCCGGTTGGTCAGCGTCGATGACGGCCACGACCATCCGCTGGAATTTGAGTACGACCAGCAGGACCGGCTGATCACCGAACACCAAGGCTGGGGCACGCTGCGTTATGGCTACGACGCCTGCGGCCAACTCAATCGCCTGCGCCTGCCGGACAACAGCAAACTCGATTACCACCACGCCAAGGGTGGCGCGCTGACGGCCATCGACCTCAACGGCACCCGCCTGACGTCGCATACCTTCTTCGCAGGTCGCGAACTAAACCGCCAACAAGGTCTGTTGCTCAGCGATTATCAGTATGACGACCAGGGCCGTCTGAAAGCCCACGCTGTCAGCCAACACCTCCAACCGCTGTATCGCCGCGACTATGCCTACAGCACCAACGGCAACCTCGACTACATTGCCGACACGCGACACGGCCAACGCAGCTACCAATACGACCCGCTCGACCGCCTGATTCGCGTCCGCCACTCCCGCGATCACCAACCGGAAAGCTTCGCCCACGACCCGGCGGGCAACCTGCTGATGCAGGATCGTCCAGGCCCGTCCACCGTCAAAGGCAATCGCCTGCTCATGCAAGGCGACCGCCATTACGACTACGACGCCTTCGGCAACCTCATCCGCGAGCGCCGCGGCACCGGGCAAAAACTGATCACCAAGTACCGCTACGACTGCCAACATCGGCTGATCGGCGCCACCCTGCCCAACGACAGCCAGGCGACCTACCGCTACGACGCCTTCGGCCGCCGCATCAGCAAAACCGTCGACGGCAAAACCACCGAGTTCTTCTGGCAGGGCGACCACCTCGTCGCCGAACACAGCCGCGAGCACTACCGCAGTTACCTCTACGAACCCGGCACTTTCCGCCCGCTCGCCATGCTCGACGGCAAAGGCCCACACCAGGCCTGCCCGTTCTACTACCAACTCGATCACCTCGGCACACCGCAAGAACTCACCGACTACAGCGGCGACATCATCTGGGCCGCCCGATACACAGCCTATGGCCGCCTGACTCGCCTCAACCGCGACACCCATCAGGTGCTTGATCAGCCGTTGAGGTTTCAGGGGCAGTATTTCGATGCGGAAACGGGCCTGCATTACAACCGGCATCGCTACTACAATCCGGATGTTGGACGGTATTTGACGCCGGATCCGAGCAAGTTGGCGGGTGGGTTAAACGGGTATCAGTACACGCGGAACCCGACGGGGTGGGTTGATCCGTTGGGATTGAGTGAGTGTCCGGGTGGGGATGGGTGTAAGAAGCCGTCGTTTGGGGATGAGGATCCGGCGGGGACGGCGAAGGTTGATGAGGGTGAGGCTCAACTACCGACCGCTTATACCCAATTTCCAAGCGACCCGAATGAACTGACAAAAGTTCTCGGCGTAGAACCTAAAATTTCGCAAACCAAACATGGAAGTCAAAGGATGGAGTGGCAACCGAACGCTGATACAAGCATCAGATTCGAAAGTCACCCTGGAGATGCAGGTCCATTTAACGAAAGGCACCACGGTGAGCATTATCATATTGAGCTCAAGCCTAGCCATTTGAGCTGGAAACAAGCGGAGAGGAAAAAGGCCATCATAAAGGTCAAGCCACAGAGTTATCGGCTTGGCCATGGAACCGGCTTTCTCGTCGGTGAAAAGCATCCAGGTACTTAAAATGACTGTATTTCCGGTTTCAGACGGCACCATCGAAAGCATTACGTGTGAGCATGAAAACTTGTTTGTTGAGTTTCTGGATTGGCAGGAACAGCTTTGGATGGTGACTTTTCAGAATGTCTTAGCATTCAAGGCAATTGGCGCCGTCGGCTGCGAGGTGTCAGAAATGTATGAGGAAGATGTCACATCGTTATCTGAGGAAGTAAGAGCATTGGATGCATCGGAAGTCGGTACGAGTTATTGCTTCGCTGCCGCCAGAGATAACAACGTCATTTTGACCATAGTCGCAAGCGGCTACATGGCCGAGAAATGTCCTTGATTTCTTGAAGTCACAAAGCCCAGCTCAATGCTGGGCTCGACTCTATCCGAAATATTTGGGTATTAACCGCCTGAGTCACTGGCTCCTCCACCAGCTCCCCCCGTCCCTCTTCCTGCATTCCCAGAACTACCGGATCCTCCAGACCCACTCCCAGAACCGCTCCCACTCGAACCTCCACCACTCATCGCCCCGCTTCCCGCCTCCGGGGCGGTGCTACTTCCGTTTGCATCATTACCATTCCCACCACCAATGGTGCCAGGCGGCAACGCATTCCCGTCAGCGGAACCCGCATTCATTTCTGAGTAAGGCGGCATCCCGCCCTTATCCACAGGTGCATCTTTGCCGGAGGACTGAGCAAACGCCGACATTGAGCCGGCCAACATCACGCCGATAACCGTCAGGGTCGTCAATTTTGACCTGATCATGGTGTATCTCCTTTAATAAGGTGCGTACCTGAATTCTGGCAGCCATCGCTTTTTAAAGGTGCCGCACAATCGACGAGCGGCGCTGCGCCACAGCGTATAGTCAGCTCGGTTCGTTTGAGCCGTCGTCACCGGCAATGTCCGGGTCGTCAGGGTGAGCTTCAACATCCCCGCGTTTCACTTCATCAGACGGCAACTGCTCTACAGCGGTGTCGTCATCAGGCGGACGTTGATCGCGACTCAGAGAATCGGTCGGTGAAGGCAACGGATATTCGGGGGTTTCGTCGATGTCGGAGTCTTTGGGATCCGCGTTCATAAAGCACCTCTCGTGGGGCCTGAAAAGCAGGCCCTGAAGTTTCGAGGATTGCGCCTGCATTGCGTTCGATCAGAGAGATGATCGGTCGAGTCCGTCGCACAGCAGGGTCAATCTTCATCCTCTTCCTCCTCGTCTTCGAACTCGATATTTCCAACGTCGCCCGCATCATCGGAATCATTGAGCGGCACTGTTGCGTCATCCATCAGTGAGCCTGGGTCTTCGTTTCCTGGATCGTTAATGAACGGAAGCCCGCTCGGGCCTTTTTCTTCCTTGCCTTCGGTTTCAGGAGTCATGGCATGCCTCACAACATTCTGGGGTGTATGAAGTTCGAGGCGGCCCAGGACCAAACGTTCCAGAGTCCTACTACCAGGAACGAAAAACCCGGCGCTGGGCCGGGTTTCTGGTGGGGTTCGATGTCGAATCAGTGATGTTTGTTCTTGTGCTTGTTTTTATGCTTATGCTTGTGGCCGCTACCGGAATGCGAACTGCCGCTATCGCTACCCAAGTTGTTGCCTACCGCCCCACCCGCCGCGCCGCCCAGGCCTGCGCCAATGGTCGAACCGGTAGAACCACCGAGGCTATTGCCGATCACCGAGCCACCGGCCGACCCCAAACCACCACCAATAGCCGCTTCTGTGCGACTGCCTTTGTTCGCGCCGACCGCGCTACCTGCCGCGCCGCCTACACCGGCGCCAATTGCGGCACCCGTGCTGCCGCCCATTTGCCGGCCGACCACGTCACCTAGCGCACCGCCAATACCACCGCCAACTGCAGCGGTGCCGTCACCGGCTGCCATTGCACCTTGAGCGACCAAAAGTCCCAGAACCAACGTGGACAATGTCAAACGCATGATATGAACCTCTAAATTCCGTATCGGGGGTAAGAGAACGCGTTACGGATGGCGTGAGTCTAGCTTTTTCATCACGCCAGCGCTGATCTTTGGACAGCTGTAAATTCGAAGAGCGCGAAGAAGAAATGTCCAGATACAAAAAGCCCGGCATCAAGTCGGGCTTTTTGAGCTGATCAATCAGGATCAGTGACGCTTGTGACCTTTGGCCAGATTGCTGCCCACGCCGCCGCCCAATGCGCCGCCCAAGCCTGCGCCGATGGTGGAACCGGTCTTGCCGCCCAGGCTATTGCCAATGACCGAACCGCCGGCCGCGCCGACACCACCACCAATGGCTGCTTTAGTGCGGCTGCCTTTGCGTGCGGCAACAGCACTGCCGGCCGCGCCCGCTACACCAGCACCAATCGCTGCACCGGTGCTGCCGCCCATGCTCTGGCCGACCACATTACCCAGCGCGCCACCCAAACCACCACCGATGGCGGCAGTGCCATCACCCGCAGCCATCGCACCTTGAGCAACCAAAAGCCCCAGAACCAAAGCAGGCAGTGTTAAACGCATGACAAGAACCTCAAAAAAAGGGGTAACCGAAAGGGGCGAGATTGAATGCTTTAGAGGAGACAAAGTCCAGACACGCACGAGTACAACCTCGCAATAGGCGACGGTTGGACATCGTTTTTAGAAAAGGTTTTATGACAGGCAAAAAAAAGCCCGCTGGGGAACGGGCCAGGTACTGCTTTCTAACGGATAAGTTGAGCCTACGTAGGTAGGTGTGAAAAGTTTGTGAAAAAAAACACCAACAGCGGGTTGTGTATCTGTAGTCCAAATCCCAACAGCCGACCTTGTGAAAATGAAAACCCCGCTCAATGGCGGGGGCTGTCCGGTTGACGGTTACTTCCTGGAAGGCGCCGTCACCCTCTTGGGCAAGAAATTCGCCTTTTCGGTTCGGGGCACCTTGGATTTCACTTTGGCGACCTGGACCGGGTCTTCACCAAAGCCTGCCACATACTCCGCTTGACCACACTGCACGCAATTGTTGATCGGAAACTCAGTCCCGTCGTCTTCGATATACGAATCAACCATACCTTTCCCCTCTCAAAAAAGGGTCGACACCGGCAAGCCCTATTTGCCTGAAAAATATCGACCTTCAACGCTTTTGAGACTAGCCAGTCATTACTGGACTTGTAGTTCAGATTATTGCATCCCCGACGAACGGCTTCGTGACCCACTCACCTCAACTTGACCGCCGTTCCGGTCACGAACACCACCACCATCCCGCCCTTCCCGGCCGGCATGCTGATCTCATAATCAAGCCCCACCACCGCATCAGCTTGAAGTGCCCGCGCCCGTTCCTTCAACTCGTCGGTTGCCTGAATCCGTGCTTCCTTCAACGCCCGCTCCAATGTCTGAGAGCGCCCACCGAAAAAATCCCGCATCCCGGCGAACATATCTCGGATAACGTTGACACCCTGCACCGACTCGGCACTGACGATGTCCAGATAGGCGGTGATTTGTCGGCCTTCGATGGTGTGGGTTGTGGTGGTGATCATTAAATTTCCTTCTTCATGGCCCCGGGATAATTACTCAAGGCAACCTGGACAGATGTTGAGCCAACGCATCAAACGCCGGCAAGGTGACCGGATCGTTAGCCGAGTTACTGGCGACCGGATGGGAGGCGTAGCGAACAATCAACATCTCGGCTTTCGGGTCGACATAGATGCGTTGCCCATGGACCCCGCGCGCCATGAAAGCTCCGCCCTCTTTGTTGGTCACCCACCACATTGAACGGTAGCTCCAACCCTTCAACAAATCGTAACCCGTATGGGCGAATACCTGCTTGTAATCCACCGTGAAATAGACGTCCTGCTCAGCACCCAAACGGCTCCAGATCCGCTCCGACAACAACTGTGCGACGTTGCGACCGGTCGTTCGAGCGATGATCCAGCCCAGTACATCGGTATTGACGGTCTTGTAGCCGAACGCGCTGCCGTGTTCGCCTTGCGGTTGAACCGTCTGCAAAAACTCGTAGTAACTTCGCGGACCGCTGTAGTCCTTTGGCTTGGGCAGAGGGCTGCCAGCTTTTGCATGGGCCCAGACCTCGGCGTTCGGGTCGGCGTAGTCCTCGCTGTACTTGAGGCCGGTCTTCATATCGAGGACCTGGCGCACCGTGGCGCTGCCAAACCCGGAAGCCGCCAGTTCGGGGACGTATTCGGCCACGTGCTTGTTCGCATCGATTCGCCCTTCCGCCACCAACATCGCCCCCAACGTGCCGATCACGGACTTGGTCACCGACATTGCCGCGTGCTGGCCGTCAGGCTTCAGCACGCCAAAGTAACGCTCGTAGACACTTTCCCGCGATGCATCACCACAATCCCGTCGGTGTAGGTGGCCGCGAGGGATTGATCCCAGGTCATCGGAGCCTTCGCGTCAAGCGGGACGAAGCTGATCGCATCGATGTCTTTGCGCAGCGCAGATATCAACGGAACCGGTGCGCCGAGCCCCCGTGAAACGTTGATCGTTGGCATCAGTTGACGGAAGTTCGAGACACTCCAGCGCATCGCCGGGAACTGGAAATAGCTGCCGTCTTCGAAACGCACGGTGCGATCGGCGGGTGGTGGCGAGCCGACCATCCAGCCTAGTTTTGCGGGGTCGCTGGCTATGGCATCGGGGAAAGTCTTAGTCGTAGATGCGGTAGCGAATAAAGAGACGGTACTCATCAACACGGCGGTGAGGGAAATAGCTATGCGGCGGGAAGCGGCGCGAGGGTGAGACATTGTGTCGATTCCATTCGAGAGGGTTTGGGCAGTCCAACAGGTTAGAGCAGCTTGACCAACACAGTTGTGACAGTGGCCACCGTGCCAATCAACCCGGTCGCTACAGCCACCGGATACCAAAAAGTTTCACGGGTCATCTTCCCGGCCTCGGCGTTCAGCTTGCGCTGCTCAGCCATCAGCTTGACGATCTCCACATGAACCTTTTCCAGTTCTGCCTGTTCCATGGTGAATTCCTGCATAACGTGCGTTCGTCCTTCCAGATAATAGGCCGCGTCATGTGCCTTGCCGTTGATTCATTTTGTACCCTAAAGGCGCAAAGCGAATACCCCTCCCGAAACGGCTAGTGTCAGGTGCTAAAACTTATGGAAGCACCCAACTACCTGGCTTTCCAGCATTACTTCCCACATGCCTATCACCCGTCCTACATGAATTTCGGAAGCGCCTTCCCCGATGGGCTTGGGTCAATAACATTGCCATCCCCAAAATCCAGACGCCAGAAACCACAAAACCCCTGACTTCTCTCGAAATCAGGGGTTTTGGTTACATCGAATTTGGCGGTGAAGGAGAGATTCGAACTCTCGATACAATTTCTTGTATACACACTTTCCAGGCGTGCTCCTTAAGCCACTCGGACACTTCACCGTATCTCGTCAAACATGTTCTGTCTGTCGAGGCGCGCTAATGTAGTCGAAAGCTTTTCCGATGGCAAACTTTTTTTGCAGAATTTTCATGCGCTTAGCGTTTTAGTCGTTCGAGCAGGTTCCAGTCCATGGCAAACCCGCCAATCTCCGGCTTCGCGCCCTCCTCTATATAGAGGGGAATGCGCGGCTGACGTGGCGGGCGACGCTTGCCGGGCGGGGAAAGGGTGACTGGGTGGTCAGTCACGGCGCTTTACCTGGCCTGCGGCGGTGGGTAACGTCTGCCCTACTTTATTGAAAGGAATAGCGTCATGAGTGAGTTGATTTCCTACCATCTCGAAGACGGTATCGCGACCCTGACCTTGAGCAATGGCAAGGTCAATGCCATCTCTCCGGACGTGATTGCTGCGTTTAACGCCGCGCTGGATCAGGCGGTGACTGATCGTGCGGTGGTGATCATTACCGGGACGCCCGGGATTCTGTCGGGCGGTTATGACTTGAAGGTGATGACCTCCGGCCCTAAAGAAGCCGTGGCGCTGGTGACTGCCGGTTCGACGCTGGCCCGTCGCCTGTTGTCGCACCCGTTCCCGGTGATCGTCGCGTGCCCTGGGCATGCGGTGGCCAAGGGCGCGTTCCTGCTGTTGTCGGTGGATTACCGCATTGGTGTCGACGGCCCGTTCAGCATTGGTCTGAACGAAGTACAGATCGGCATGACCATGCACCACGCCGGTATCGAACTGGCCCGTGATCGTCTGCGCAAGTCGGCGTTCCACCGCTCTGTCATCAACGGTGAGATGTTTAATCCACAAAGCGCCGTGGATGCCGGTTTCCTCGACCTGGTGGTGTCGGCCGAAGAGCTGCAAGGCGCGGCGCTGGCGGCGGCTCGTCAGTTGAAGAAGATCAACATGACCGCTCACAAGAACACCAAGCTCAAAGTGCGTAAAGCGCTGCTGGAGACGCTGGACAACGCGATCATCCAGGATCAGGAGATTTTGGTTTAAACCCAAACGTGCCACACCGAAAAGCCCGACCGTCGTGTCGGGCTTTTTCTTACGCGCTCCGTTGAAAAGCCTACAACCGCTCTAGATCGCATCTGACCCATAAGTCGGAAACATGCGCTCAAACATCGCCTATCTCCCACTTCTATAGCGGCAATTGCCGAAAACAGTGCACATCCGTACACTGCGCCACCTTTTGTCCCGGTGGGGCCTGTAAATGCTGTTTGTGTTTCGTATGTTATTGATGGGCCTGCACTTTATCCTGGCCGGTGTACTTGGAGTGATTCTCGGCCTGTGCCCCGTTCAATCCGGACAACAGCCGTTTGTGCGCGCGTCTTTATGCATGGCCGGCGATGTGCATTTTGCGTCTGCGGGTGAAGGTCGACGTCGGACCGCTGATGGATAAACCCGACAGCTGCGTGATCATCGCCAACCACCAGTCCAACTACGATCTGTTTGTGTTCGGCAACGTGGTGCCTCGCCGCACCGTGTGTATCGGCAAGAAGAGTCTGAAGTGGGTGCCGCTGTTTGGTCAGTTGTTCTGGCTGGCGGGCAATGTGCTCATCGATCGCGGCAATGCGCAGAAAGCGCGCCAGTCGATGCTGACCACTACCCACACGCTGCAGAATGAAGACACTTCGATCTGGGTCTTCCCGGAAGGCACGCGCAACCTGGGCGAAGAGTTGCTGCCGTTCAAGAAAGGCGCCTTTCAAATGGCCATTGCCGCCGGCGTGCCGATTGTTCCGGTGTGTGTCAGCAGTTACGTTAAACACATGCGATTGAACCGTTGGCGCAGTGGGAAGATTCTGATCCGCTCGTTACCGGCGATTCCTACGGCTGGATTGAGCCTGGATGACATGCCGCTGCTGATTGCCCAGTGCCGCGAGCAAATGCGCGAGTGCATCGCTTCGATGGATCGGCAACTGCAAGCCGCGTAAAAAAAACCCGCCTTGTGCGGGTTTTCTTTCGCCTGCGAGCTTTTGCCTGCGAACTCAGCAGATTTCATTGACTCTCAAGCAGCAGACAAGGCTAAGCTGGACACTGCCTGCCACTGCCATCTTTGCTTATAGAAAGCTGCCAATAAGAAGTGAATCACTATCATGGGTAGAGTTGTTGCTGCTGCGGTTTACAGCGCCGGTAAGAAAGTCACCAATATCACCCTCGACGAAGGCGCCGCCTGGGCTGCAAAGCCTGACCACTTTGTCTGGATCGGCCTCGAAGAGCCGAACGCTCAGGAGCTCTTCAATCTACAACGCCAGTTCAACCTGCACGAACTGGCCATCGAAGACGCCCTGGAAAAACACAGTCGACCGAAACTGGAAACCTTCGGCGACGCACTGTTCATCGTCACGTATTCGCCGATCCGGAATGAAGGCAAACTGGAGTTCATCGAGACTCACATCTTTGCCGGCAACGGCTACATCATTACCGCACGCAATGGTCATTCAGCGTCCTACGCCTATGTCCGCCAGCGTTGTGAGGCGCGTCCGCTGTTGCTGGAGCACGGGGAAGATTTCGTACTCTATGCCATCCTCGACTTCGTGATAGAAAACTACCAGCCAATGGGCGAAGCGATCCATGCCGAGATCGATGAGCTCGAGAGCAACGTCATATGTGGCTCCCTGAACGAGCGCGACATTCAAAAACTCCATAGCTTACGCCGCGATGTATTGCGCTTGCGTCGGTATGCGGCGCCGATGGTTGAGATCGGTGAGGAATTGCAGAAGCTGAGCTTCCCGTTCATCGACAAGAACATGCGCCCGTACTTTCGCGATGTGCAGATCCACGTGACGCGGCAGATGGAAGACCTGACGACCCTGGCAGACATTGCCAGTCAGACCATCCAGGTCGGGGTGTTGCTGGAGGCGTCACGCCAAAGCGTGGTGCAGCGTAAATTCGCGGCGTGGGCGGCGATTCTGGCGTTCCCGACGGCGGTGGCCGGGATCTACGGGATGAACTTCGAGAACATGCCGGAATTGACGTGGCAATACGGGTATTTCGGGGTGGTGGGATTTATTACGGTGGGTTGTGTGGGTTTGTGGGCGAGCTTCAGGAAGTCGGGGTGGCTGTAGCCAAAACCGCGTTGCCTGCGAAAATCGCGAGCAGGCTCGCTCCCACACTGGATCGTTGGTGTTGCGCAGATCATTGTGGGAGCGAGCCTGCTCGCGATGCTTTTAGCTTCAAACAGCTTCTGGCTTGTGCGCCACAAACCGCATCATCCACTCCGCAACGGTAGTGCCGTGATGGTCGTGCTCAAGGCTCGCCATACCTTTCGAATAAATCTGCTCGCCCAGCGCTTCCTGACGAATATCCAACAATGCGCGCGAGTAATCGTGAATGAACTCCGGATGTCCCTGGAAGCACAACACTTGATCGTTGATGTGGTACGCGGCAAACGGGCAGAAATCGCTGGAAGCAATGACCGTGGCGTTTTCCGGGAGCGCGGTAACCTGGTCCTGATGGCTGATCAACAAGGTCAGTTCTTCCCTCACCGGGCTCATCCACGGCGCCTTGGCGGCGAGTTTGTACTTGTGGGTGCCGACGCCCCAGCCTTGGGTCGCACGTTCGCTCTTCCCGCCCAGCAGCAGCGCTAACAGTTGGTGACCGAAGCACACGCCCAGCAGTTTGTCGCCACGCTCGTAGCGGGTCAGCAGGTAAGCCCTGAGGGTTTCAATCCACGGGTCGGTGCCGAAGGAATCGGCCTTGCTGCCAGTGACCAGATAGGCGTCGAAGGTCAGCTCATCGCCGGGATATTCGCCCTGCATCACGTTGTACACGGTGAACTCGGCAGCGATGGGTTGCTGCGAAAACAGATGCTGGAACATCTGCCCGTAACCCTGATATTGATCGACCAGTTCCGGACGCAGGATGTCGGTTTCCAGAATGCAGATGCGTAACGACATAAAAAATACCTGACACTTGATGGGAATAATGCACACCCCTGAGCCTGCCTTGAAACACAGTGGCAAGGCAAGCCCCGGAATGCGTCACCCGTCCCCTAGAACGCCTCCCCTTTAGCCGCTTTCTCCAGCAATAGCGCAGGGGGTGCGAATCGCTCGCCGTACTGCTCCGCCAGGTACTGGGCGCGGGCGACGAAATCTTTCGCGCCGTACTGATTGATGAACTGCAGCGCGCCGCCAGTCCAGGCGGCGAAGCCAATCCCGAAGATCGAGCCGACGTTGGCGTCCGCCGTCGAGGTCAACACCCCTTCCTCCACACAGCGCACGGTTTCGATGGCTTGCACGAACAGCAGCCGATCACGCACGTCCTTCGGCGAAATCTGCCCGTCAGCCTTCTCGAAACGGCTTTTCAGCTCTGGCCACAGATGCTTCTGCCCACGGGCCGGATAATCGTAGAAACCACCACCCGCAGCCTTGCCCGGACGTTTGTATTCGTTGAGCAGCAAGTCAATCACTGCGAACGCCGGGTGCTCAATCAGCGGTTTCCCTTCTGCTTGCAGGTCTTTAGCGGTTTGCTTGCGGATATGGCTCATCAAGCTGAGGGAAACTTCGTCGGAGATCGCCAGAGGTCCGATCGGCATGCCGGCCTTGCGTGCTTCGGTCTCGATCATCGGCGCGCTCACGCCTTCGCCCAGCATGGCGATACCTTCGTTGGTGAATGTGCCGAACACCCGCGAGGTGAAGAAACCGCGACTGTCGTTGACCACAATCGGCGTTTTCTTGATTTGCAGGACGAAATCGAACCCGCGAGCCAGGGTTTCGTCGCTGGTGTGGGCGCCTTTGATGATTTCCACCAGAGGCATTTTCTCCACGGGGCTGAAGAAATGCAGGCCGATGAACTTGCTCTGATCCGGCACGGCGGTTGCGAGGCCGCTGATCGGCAAGGTCGACGTGTTGGAAGCAATCACCGCATCCGAGCCAACGACGTTTTGCGCCGCCGAAGAGACGTTGGCTTTCAAATCGCGATCTTCAAACACCGCTTCAATGATCAGATCACAACCGGCCAGAGCGGCGTCGCTTTCAGTGGGGTGAATTCGCGCCAGCGTTGCATCGCGCTGATCGGCACTCAATTGGCCACGCGCAACCTTCTTGTCCAGCAGCGCCGCCGAATGAGCCTTGCCCTTCTGTGCAGCCGCAAGATTGATGTCCTTGAGCACCACGTCGATGCCGGCCGACGCGCTGACAAAGGCGATTCCGGCGCCCATCATGCCTGCGCCCAGCACCCCCACCCGACGCGTCACGTAGGGCGAAAAGCCCTGCGGCCGCGAGCTGCCGGCATTGATTTCGTTGAGCTGGAACCAGAACGTGCCGATCAGGTTTTTCGACACCTGGCCGGTGGTCAATTCGGTGAAGTAACGGGTTTCGATCAGGTGCGCGGTGTCGAAATCCACCTGAGCACCTTCCACAGCGGCGCAGAGAATTTTCTCTGGCGCGGGCAGGCAGCCCTGGGTTTTGCTGCGCAGGATAGACGGCGCGATGGCCAGCATTTGCGCGACTTTCGGGTTCGATGGCGTACCACCGGGAATCGGGTAACCCTTCACGTCCCAGCGCTGCACAACCGAAGGGTTGCCGATAATCCAGGCGCGAGCCTTGGCCAGCAGTTCATCACGATCCGCCGCCAACTCATCAATCAAACCTGCCCGCAACGCCTGCTGCGGCCGGATTTTCTTGCCCTCGAGCAGGTACGGCAAGGCTTTTTCAATACCGAGCATCCGCACCATGCGCACCACCCCGCCGCCGCCCGGCAACAGGCCGAGGGTCACTTCCGGCAGGCCGAGTTGCACCGAAGAATCGTCCAGCGCCACCCGGTGATGGCACGCCAGGCAGATTTCCCAACCGCCGCCCAACGCGGCGCCGTTGATCGCGGCGACCACCGGTTTGCCGAGGGTTTCCAGGGTGCGCAGCTGCCCTTTGAGTGTCAGCACCATGTCGTAAAAGGCTTTGGCTTCAGGCTTGCCGACCTTGATCAGTTCATTGAGGTCGCCGCCGGCGAAAAAGGTTTTCTTGGCCGAGGTGATGATCACGCCGGCGATGGTGTGTTTGTCGGCAACGAGTCTGGCAACACACGCGGCCATGGCTTCGCGGTAAACCGCGTTCATGGTGTTGGCGCTCTGGCCCGGCATGTCGATGGTCAGGACGACGATCTGGTCCTGACCTTTTTCGTAACGAATGGCTTCAGTCATGATGAAAGTGCTTCCCTTGAAGTCGGTCGGGGCTCAGAGGCGTTCGATGATGGTGGCAATGCCCATGCCGCCGCCGACACACAGCGTCGCGAGGCCATAGCGCAGGCGTCGGGTTTCCAGTTCATCGAGCAACGTGCCGAGGATCGCGCAGCCAGTGGCACCCAGCGGGTGGCCCATAGCGATGGAGCCGCCGTTGACGTTGACCTTGTCCGGGTCGATCGCCATGTCCTTGATGAATTTCAGCACCACCGAGGCGAAAGCTTCGTTGACCTCGAACAAGTCGATGTCTTCGACCCGCAGTCCGGCTTTGGCCAGTGCCTTGCGGGTGGCCGGCGCGGGGCCGGTGAGCATGATGGTCGGGTCGGTGCTGGTGATGGCGGTGGCGACGATTCGCGCCCGCGGTTGCAAACCCAGCGCCCGGCCCTTGGCCTCTGAACCGATCAGCATCAGCGCCGCGCCATCGACGATCCCGGAGCTGTTACCCGCCGTGTGCACGTGGTTGATCCGCTCAACATGGCTGAAGACCCGAAGCGCGGTGGCATCGAAGCCCATTTGCCCGATCATCTCGAAGCTGGGCTTGAGCTGGCCCAAGGCTTCCATGGTCGATTCGGCGCGGATGAATTCATCGTGATCGAGCAGGATGATGCCGTTCTGGTCCTGCACCGGCACCAGCGATTTGTTGAACGAACCGTCGGACCTTGCCCGCGCAGCCTTTTGCTGGGAGTGCAGCGCATAGGCATCGACGTCCTGACGGCTAAAGCCTTCGATCGTGGCGATCAGGTCAGCGCCCACGCCTTGAGGGGCGAAATGGCTGTGAAAACTGGTCTCCGGGTCCAGCGCCCAGGCGCCGCCATCGCTGCCCATGGGCACACGGGACATGGACTCGACGCCGCCGACCACCACCAGGTCTTCGAAGCCGGAACGCACCTTCATCGCGCCGAGGTTCACCGCCTCCAACCCCGAGGCGCAGAAGCGGTTGATCTGCAAACCCGCCACGCTGACGTCCCAATCCGCCACCTGGGTCGCGGTTTTGGCGATGTCGGAACCCTGGTCGCCGATGGGCGTCACGCAGCCAAGTACCACATCGTCGACCTGACTGGTATCGAGAGACGTGCGCTGTTGCAGCGCTTTGAGCAGCCCGGCTACCAGGCTCACCGGTTTGACGCTGTGCAAGGCGCCATTGGCCTTGCCTTTGCCGCGGGGCGTGCGTAACGCGTCGAAAATCAAAGCTTGGGTCATGACGTCCTCGAACCTGAGCGGGGAGTAAATGCAGAGCCTCCACCTTAGGCCGAGCAGCCCTGGATTCAATGACCGCAGCGCTCACGGACGTTGACGGTCACGCTCAGACGGACGGTAGGCAACCACCGGATTAACCGATTCAGGACACCAAGCTGTCTAGCAAACGGGCGCCCAAGAAGCTGGCAATAGGCCTCATGCCTTTTTCAAAGCAATTTATGTGAAGTCCATACGAAATGGATCTAAACCAAGCGTGACGCGGGCTCTAAGGTGAACTTGTACGAAGTTGTCGTCGGGTTTTGCCGAGGCGCTCGTCAAACAGGAAGTGCAACGCTCTGCCGTCATGGAGAAATGCAGGCAGGCATCAGGAAATAACAATAAAGGCGGTCAAGCCATGTTCAAACAATCGAAAGTACGTCAAGCCGGGCTCATTCTTTTCGCCACTACGCTGTTGTTGATTTTGCCGAACCTGACCAAGGTGATCGGCTAATCGGTCAATAAAAAATACGGCGCCAGGTTTTATATCGCCCTCTAAAAATGTGACTGGTTCGCTACCCGGACCAGCGTGGGTGTGCCAACCTTTGCGGCACTTCCACGACATGGACGGCGATCATTTGAAAACGCTCATTCTGTTCGGGGCCTTGCTGCTCAGCACGCCTCTGTCTGCCGCACAGCTGAACCTTGAGCTGGGCGCGAGCAGTCGCACCTGGCAAACCGAGGAGTTGCTCAAGCATCCTCAAGTTCAGACCATCACCATCAGCAACGACGTTTCCTACAAACGGGACATGAGCTATCGCGCTGTTCCGGTGGCTGCGTTGTTGACGGGCATCAAGCCTGAAGACCACTTACAGGCTGTAGCCCTGGATGGTTTTGCCGCAGAACTGTCGGCTGCGCCGTTGCTCAATACCCAGGGCGCGCGCGCGTGGCTGGCGATTGAAGAACCCGCCAAGCCATGGCCACCGCTGTCGGAAGGCAAACCCGGCGCCGGGCCGTTCTATCTGGTCTGGACCGATCCGCAGGCGGGCGACATCAGCCCCGAGCAATGGCCATTTCAAGTGGCGAGCATCAAGCGCATGGCACCGGTAGCCGAGCGCTTCCCTGCCCTGCTGCCTGATCCGGCGTTGAAGGCTGACGATCCGGTGAATAAGGGCTTTGCGCTGTTTCAGAAGAATTGCCTGGCGTGCCATCGATTGAACGGCGCCGGGGATGCGCAGTTTGGGCCGGATCTGAATATTCCGTTTAACCCGACCGAGTACTTCGGCGCGGATTTCCTCAAGCGCTACATTCGTGATCCGCAGAGCTTGCGCCAGTGGCCACAGGCGAAGATGCCCGGGTTCTCGGCGACGGTGTTGCCGGACGGGGACCTGGAGAGGTTGGTGGGGTATTTGAAGCACATGGCTGGGCGCAAGGTTAAACCCTGACACCATTCCCCTGTGGGAGCTAGCTTGCTCCGGGCGGCGATCCGACGATAGCGGTGTGTCAGTCGCAGCAGTTCTGACTGAACAAACGCCATCGCGAGCAAGCTCGCTCCCACAGGGGTTCTTCGGCATCCCTGATTACTGCTGTTGCACTGAGATCATTGGGGTCGGTGTCGGCGAAACAAACACCTTCGCATGCATCTGCTCGCAACCACCGCCACGCCGCATGCCTCGCACCGGGCAGGCATCCAGGTAATCCAGGCCCACCGCCAGTTTCAGATGACGCTCCGGCCGCGCCAATTCATTGGTCACGTCGAAGCTGTACCAGGCGTCATCGAGCCAGGCTTCTGCCCAGGCGTGACTGGCCAGGTGTTCGCTGTTCTCGCTGTACAAATAGCCCGACACATAACGTGAAGGAATGCCCAGGCTGCGAGCACAGGCGAGAAACGCGTGGGTGTGGTCCTGGCAGACGCCCGAACGCCCGGCGAAGGCCTGGGCGGCGCTGGTGTCCACTTCGGTGGAGCCCGGCGTGTAGGTCATGTGCTGGTTCAGTCCATGCATCAAGTCGATCAGCGCCGTGCGATCCCGGCGTTGTTTGCATTCTTTTTCGGCAAAAGCGCGCAGTGCTTCATCGGGCTCGGTCAGGCGCGTGAAACGCAGGAACGGCAGCGCCGACTGGCTTTCATGCTCCGCCTCACGCAATTCGTCGATGTCCACCTGCCCACGCGCGCCGATGATGATCGCCTCGTGGGGCTCGTCCATGGTCAGCACGTGCAGGATATTGCCGAACGGATCGAGTTGCGCGCGCACCGGGCGCGGCAGGTCGAGCTGCCAGCTGAGCACATGCTGGCGCTCGCTGTCGTGGGGTGTCAGTCGCAAATACTGGATGCTCGCCCGCACCTGATCTTCGTAGTGATAGGTGGTCTCGTGGCTAATGGAAAGTCTCATGCAGCCTCCAGGTAGGAACTGTGAATGGCGTTGCCCAACTGGCGCACCAGCGGGATGAACTCGGTCAGCCAGGCATGAAGGCCTTCGTCGAGAATTTCGGTGATGCCGGTGTAGCGCAAGCGTGCGTCGATTTCCGCGGCCAGGCGTTGCGCGGGACGACCGTTGGCCCCTGGCAGTTGCGCGAGGATCTGGTCAATTTCTTCGGTGCAGGCGCGCAGGGAACGCGGGACGTCGGCCCGCAACAGCAGCAGTTCTGCCACATGCCGGGCGCCGGGGGCGTCGCGATAGATTTCGGTGTAGGCCTCGAAAGAGGACAACGCCCTTAGCAAAGCACTCCACTGGTAGTAAGCGTGCGCCGTGCCATCGCTGACCGCCTCTGCCTGATCGCCAGCCATTTCGTAGCGGGCGTCGAGCAGGCGCAACGTGTTGTCAGCCCTTTCGATAAACGTCCCCAGACGAATAAAGCGGAACGCATCGTTACGCATGATCGTGCCGTAGGATGCGCCGCGGAACAGGTGGGAACGCTCCTTGATCCACTCGCAGAATCGACTCATGCCGTAGCGACTCAAGCCTTGATCAGCTATCCCGCGAATTTCCAGCCAGGTGGCGTTGATGTTTTCCCACATGTCGGCGGTGATTCGCCCACGCACCGCATGGGCACTGGCCCGCGCGGCGCCGAGGCAGCTGTAGATGCTCGCCGGGTTGGCCGCGTCCAGGGCGAAGAAATGCAGCAGCCGTTCAGCGTGCAATTCGCCGTGGCGTTCCAGGTAATCGTCCAGGGTGCCGGTGATCAGCAACGGCATGGCGAGTTCATGCAGGCCATCACCTCGGCCATCCTGCGGCATCAGCGACAGCGAATAACTGATGTCGAGCATCCGTGCGAGGTTTTCCGCCCGCTCCAGGTAACGCGACATCCAATACAAATCCGAGGCAGTTCTACTTAACATGGCAGGCTTCCTTCAATCCTCGACCACCCAGGTGTCCTTGGTTCCACCGCCCTGGGATGAATTCACCACCAGGGAGCCTTCGCGCAGGGCAACACGGGTCAAACCGCCGGGCACAACCCGGGTTTCGCGGCCAGACAATACAAACGGACGCAGGTCGATGTGGCGTGGAGCGATGCCGTTTTCGACAAAGGTCGGACAGGTCGACAGGGACAACGTCGGTTGCGCGATGTACGCATGGGGCTTGGCTTTGATCCGCGCACGGAAAGATTCGATTTCCGCCGCCGTCGCCGCCGGCCCTACCAGCATTCCGTAACCGCCGGAGCCTTGGGTTTCCTTGACCACCAGTTCCGGAAGATTGGCCAGTACGTGGGACAGTTCGGAGGGATTACGACACTGCCACGTCGGCACATTCTTCAGGATCGGCTCTTCATCCAGGTAGAAACGGATCATGTCCGTGACGAATGGATACACCGACTTGTCGTCCGCGACCCCGGTGCCGATGGCATTCGCCAGCACGACATTGCCGGAGCGGTACGACGACAGCAGCCCTGGAACGCCAAGCATCGAGTCCGGGTTGAACGCAAGCGGATCGAGGAACGCATCATCGAGGCGACGGTAGATCACGTCGACGGCTTTCGGCCCGTCCGTGGTGCGCATGAAGACCTTGTCATCCCGCACGAACAGGTCCGCGCCTTCCACCAGCTCAACGCCCATTTCCCGCGCCAGAAACGCATGTTCAAAGAACGCGCTGTTGAAACGACCCGGCGTCAGTACCACCACGCTCGGGTTATCAATCGGGCTCGAGCTTTTCAGGGTGTCGAGCAACAGGTTCGGATAGTGGTCGATAGGGGCAATGCGCTGGGCCGCGAACAACTCGGGGAACAACCGCATCATCATCTTGCGGTCTTCCAGCATGTAGCTGACGCCGCTCGGTGTACGAAGATTGTCTTCAAGCACGTAGTACGTGCCGTCGCCATCGCGCACCAGATCGACACCGGAGATGTGGGAATAGATATCGCGGTGCAAATCCAGCCCTTGCATCGCCAACTGGTATTGCTCGTTGGCCAGCACTTGCTCGGCCGGAATAATGCCGGCCTTGATAATGCGCTGCTCGTGATAGAGGTCGGCGAGGAACATGTTCAACGCCTTGACCCGCTGAATGCAGCCGCGCTCGACAACTCGCCATTCACTGGCGGGGATGCTGCGGGGAATGGTGTCGAAGGGAATCAGGCGCTCTGTCCCTTGCTCATCACCATAGAGCGTGAACGTAATCCCAGCGCGATGAAATAACAGATCGGCCTCGCGTCGCCGTTGTGCCAAAAGCTCGTCAGGCGTTTCGGCCAGCCAACGGGCAAACTCCCGATAATGCGGGCGGACCTGGCCGCCGGCATCGTACATCTCATCAAAATAGGTGCGGATCATGCCGTACTCCTTGTCACCCGGACATCTGGGCTTCGCAAAGCCCGTGCCATCGGCATAAACGCTTTGATATCAATCAGTTGGATAATCGCACTGCACGCACCGCACCAATCCTGTGCGGTAAATGCCCCCACCTGATCGCCCCCGCTTCATTGCGAAGCAATGTTGTCGCCTATCACCAGCATAGCCAGAGTTGATTTCACTGCCCGGGAGTCGATGCGGATAATCCGCGCATTCGCTGGAAAACTTGATGAACTTCCCTTTAGCCGCCTGCTCAGGCGGTTTTTTTTGCGTTTTTGAAACGTTATGAATCAAAAACACGATCAAGAGATCGCAGCCTCGTTTCACTCGACAGCTCCTACAGGAGAAAACGAGGCTGCGATCTTTTATCTTTTCAAACCGCGAAAACGAAAACGGCCAACCCTGAGGTCAGCCGTTGCTGAGTGTTGTCACTGTTCATAAGTTATGCGAGTCGCCCTCGTACCTCCTGCTTGACGCCCCATCCTTCGATGATGCCGCCCAAAGGCTCGACCACCGCCTCGAAATCCTGCTCAAAGTCGCCGATGCCGTCATAGGTGGCGTACATCACTTTGCTCAGTTCCAGGTACCACGCGCCGTCGTCGCGCACGCTGATTTGTGCATTCAAGGATTCACCGCAGTAATGCCCTGCCGCCCTGCGCGCCCGCTCCTCGTCCGGAAAAATGGCGTAGAACTCGATGGGATGGAATCGTGAAAAGTCGAAGCCGCCTTCTTTCATGCGGCGCAAGACGCTGGTGCTGATGTCTTCTTGATAGGCTGTGCTCATGAAACGTCCCCCTCAGACTGATGGATAGACTTTCCGTATTCCCGGCACGCGCAACCGAATGGGGCGAGCGATGCGGCAACAACGTTGCCGGTGGGAAGCAAGCATGTAGCTGACAAGACCAGACCTTAGCGATCCGTTCGCTGATCTCGATTGCAGAGTAGCCTCAAGATAGAGCCGCTGCCAAGGCCTGGTTAGGAATGTGACAGGAGATGTTCAGATTGGCGTGATGCTGAGGATTTCAATGCTGTACTGGGTCTTCAGACTTTTGACAGTCGGATCATCGGTGCGCCCTTCCAGATCGTTGAGGTCCAGTTCGGCAGCCACAGGCAAACACCGGGCGCGAATGAGCTTCGCGGCTTGCTCGTTGTTCGGGCATTCATCGCTCTCAAACACCTCGTCAACTTGTTCACCGTGATCATCAACGAAAGTGACTTTCCACTTTTGCATCAGGTGCCTCCTCGATAAAACCCATGGATGGGCTTACATGTATCTCGACATTCTTCCCCGGCCAATCGTTCAACCGGACCTTCTATAAGTGAAGCACGAAAAAAGGGCCGTCTCCGGTGTGTTTTCACACAACCTGAGAGGGCCCTTTCTGGATTGCTCGATATCAGTCGTTGCTAGGCTTGTTCACAGCCTGCAGGACGTATTGCGGTAAGGCGAACGCGCCGATGTGGATTTCCGGGTTGTAGTAGCGGGTGATGATGCCGCTGCCGGCGAAGCGCTGCTGCAGGGTTTCCCGGGACAATTTACGATAGGCGGTATTGGTCGCGCCCCAGGCGAAGGTCATGGCGCCGCCGATGTAGGTCGGCACGGCCGCCTGATAGAAGTGCCAGTCCGGGAACAGGCTGCGCAGGCGCCCGGCGGTGGTTTTGACTTCTTCGATTTGCATGAACGGCGTGCCGTTCTGGGTCACCAGGATGCCGCCTTCGTTCAGGCAGCGACGGCAGGCCTGGTAGAAGTTTTCCGAGAACAGCACTTCGCCCGGGCCGATCGGGTCGGTGGAGTCGGAAATGATCACGTCGAATTTTTCGGTGGTGGTGGCGACGAAACGCATGCCGTCGTCGATCACCAGGTTCAGGCGTGGATCAGCGAACGCACCCTTGGAGTGGTTCGGCAGGAACTCCTTGCACATGTCGACCACGGTGCCGTCGATCTCGACCATGGTGATGTGCTCGATGCTGCGGTGCTTGGCCACTTCACGCAGCATGCCGCCGTCGCCGCCACCGATGATCAGCACGCGCTTGGCGGTGCCATGCGCCAGGATCGGCACGTGGGTCAACATCTCGTGGTAGATGAATTCGTCGGCTTCGGTGGTCTGGATCACGCCGTCCAGCGCCATGACGCGGCCCATGCGCGAGTTTTCGAAAATCACCAGGTGCTGGTGTTCGGTGCGTACTTCGTGCAGCAGTTTTTCCATGCGAAAACGCTGGCCGTAGCCTTCGTAGAGGGTTTCCAGGTACTCGCTGGTTGGGGTGTTGCTCATGGGAAGTGCTCCGATGAATGCGGGTGGCAAGGCGCGAATTCTACGTCGCGGGACATGACAGGTCGAACCTCGCTTGACGCCTCGACACAATCACCTGTGGGAGCTGGCTTGCCTGCGATGGGATCGCCGCGGTATGCCTGACAGACCTTGCCGCCTGAATCGCAGGCAAGCCAGCTCCCACAGGTTCGGTGTCGTTTTCGGGGATGCAGTCAGATTCGGACGTTGCCTCGTGGCCCGGCGATGGCCCAGATGATCAGGCCCAGCACCGGCAGCAGCAGGATCAGCAGCACCCAGATGATTTTCATCCCTGTGTCGGCACCACTTTTGAGCACGTTGATGATTGCCCAGATATCCAGGGCAAGAATAATCAGGCCAATCAGACCGTTGAACGTGGAACCCATGGTGTTGCTCCCTAAGAGTGGTATGCACTCTTAGGATAGCCGGGCCTTGCGAGGGTTCCGCTTTTTAAACGTGGACGGCAATTTTGAGGGCTTCCAGCGAGGGTGCGGCAGCGATGCCGACTTTGGCGCACAACTCGAGTACGCGCGGCACGTCGTTGCCGTAGACCAGCACCACTTGCAGTTCGTCGTCGAGCAACTGACTGAAGTTCATCAGCGTGTAACCACCGTTTTCCTTGTTCATGCTGCCCATCTGCACCTGAATGCGATTGAGCGCCGTCAGGGCTTCAGTCTTGGCCAGTTGCTTGGGTTTGATATTGAAATCAACGCCGGGCCCGAACGAGGAAACGATCTGGGCGAACAGGTCCACATAGGTGTCGGCCTGGAACAGCACGGTCTCCGGCAAACTGCCGACGATGATCCATTCGCCTAGCGGAATCGGGAACGTTTCGTCGTAGTTGATATCCGGATTGGCCGTCAGAAAAGCATCGGGATCGGCGTAGGCCTGGGCCGCTTCGTCAGCGACTTTCAGGATTTCGTCATCGCTCATGCACCCGGAGCTGATTTTGCTGATGAGTTCGACGAGTGCGGCTTTCATGGGGCGGAATCCTGTAGCGAGGGAATTTTGAAGGCGCGAAGAATAGCGCATTACGCCCCGCAATTCCTGTGCGCGAGCATGGCGGGAACGTTGACCCACATCAAGATCCGGCGCCCTGAGTAGCGGCACAATACTGGCACCTTGCCGAAACTGTTTCCGCTATCAGAGAAGACCTCCATGGGTGCCTGGCTTAGCAATATCTCGCTGAAATACAAATTCTGGGCGGTCAACGCCGTCGCCTTCGTCACGACCTTGCTGCTGGTGTTGTACGCCGTACAGCTCGAACAACAGACCCGCAGCCATGCTTATCAGGCATCGGCACAAGCCCAGGCGCGATTGCTCAACGCCTGGCCTGCCGGGCAACCGCTCCCCAAAGCCGATAACGTGCTGACCTTCAGTCGCGGGCAGGCACCGTTGCTGAACGGGCAGCCGGTTCTGGAACTGGCCGATACCAACGGCTGGGTCGGGATCAATGCCATGCCGCTGTTCGGCAACAACCCGTTGATGGGCGCTGAAGTGTTTACGCGCACGGACGGCAATCAGGTCGCGGTAATTGCCCATGGCCCGAGCCTGACCCAGGTATTTGGCGAGCGTTTTCCCAACTATGCCGTGGCGGTGGCGATCCTGATGCTGGCGATGCTCGGCGCTTCGCAATTGTTGATCCGCTTTCTGCTCAGCCAGCTCAATACGCTGAAGGACGTGATGCTCCACGTCGAGAAAACCGGTGACCTGTCGGCCCGTGTGCCGCTGGCCTGCACTGACGAAGTCGGGCAGATGGCCAATGCCTTCAACGCCATGCAGGCCGGTTACCAGCGGGTGGTCAACACCGTCGCCAGCACCGCCCGGCAACTGGATGTCGGCGCGGCGCGGCTGGCGTCGAGCATGAACGAGGTACGTCACGGCATGCTCGGCCAGCAAAGCGAAACCGATCAGGCCGCCACGGCAATCAACGAAATGACCGCCACGGTCTATCACATTGCCCAGCACGCCGGCGCCACCCGCGACCTCTCTCAAACCGCCGACACCCTGGCCGGCAGCGGGCAGGAAGTGGTCAGTCGGGTGCAGAAGTCGATTGTCGGCCTGTCCAGCGGGGTGCAACAGACTGCCGAGATGATTCAGCGTCTGGCCGAGGACAGTCAGAAGATCAACGGCGTGGTCAGTGTGATTCACAGCATCGCCGAGCAGACCAATCTGCTGGCGCTGAACGCAGCGATTGAAGCGGCCCGTGCCGGTGAAATGGGTCGCGGTTTTGCGGTGGTCGCCGATGAAGTGCGTAACCTGGCCAAACGTGTCCAGACCTCCACTGACGAGATCACGATCATGGTTTCCGCGTTGCAGGCCGGGACTCGGGACGCGGTGGATTTCATGCAGGAAAGCTCGTTCAAGGCCGACGATTGCGTGCAGCAGGCTCAGGAGGCCGGTGCAGCGTTGGCAGAAATCACCAGCGCCGTGGCGCAGATGCGCGAAAGCAATACGCAGATCGCGGTGGCGGCCGAGCAGCAGAGCCACGTGGCCGAAGAGATGAATCGGTCGGTCGTGAGCATTCGGGATGTGACCGAGACCACTGTGCAGCAGACTGTGAATTCGGCGACCACCAGTCATGAACTGGCGGCGTTGGCCGGGGAATTGAGCAAGGCTATCGGGCAGCTGAAGCTGTGATAACGCCATCGCGAGCAAGCTCGCTCCCACAGTGGATCTCTTTTGTACCAAAAATCAATGGTCACTGAAGATCCCATGTGGGAGCGAGCTTGCTCGCGATAGCGTCAGCCCGGTCACCATCAATATTGACCATGACACCTATCACTTCGATAGCCAACCTTGATTCGCCGCCCGTAAGTGCCACGCCTATTCTTCAATCATGTGTTCAACATGGATCGAGGATTACCATCATGGGCAAACGTCACCCCAACCTCCCCGTCTGGCAATGGCGAGCGTACCCGAACAATCACCAGCACCCGACCAATCTGGTGCTGCACCTGATTGCCGTGCCGCTGTTCATCGTGGCGTTTCTGCTGATTGTCTCGGGGGTATTCAGTCTGAGCTTCGCAAATGTCGCGATCGGTGTGATCGGCCTGCTCGCAGCGCTCGGCCTGCAACGCCACGGTCACCGTGAGCGCCACCGTCGTCACTGATCAGGCGAAAATCGTCACCGTCTGCCGGCTCATGGCAATCAACTGACCGTCCGCGTTCCACAATTTCGCGGCCGCATGACCGTAGCCGTCAGCGGCATGCTCGATCTCGACGAGGTATTTGCACCAGTCCAGCGTGCTCAGTTCAAGCAACGGCTGGACGAATTCAATGGTCCAGGTCAGCGTGCTGCCCATCGCCGGTTTTTTCAGGTGCGGCAACAGCGCCGGTGGCCAGGCGTCGACCAGCGCCAGGATATGCGACTCGCTGACTGCTTCTTCCTTCACGTCCCCACGCAAGCGCACCCAGCCGCCCATCTCGCGGGATTTGTTGCCGGTGAACGGCAGACCGCCGACGCTCCAGCGCATCGCCAGATGCCGCATGAACTCTGGAGTCACGCCTTTGATGTAAGGCAATTCCTGGCAGTCGTCCCAGTGCTTCATCTCGGGCGCCGGTTCGGCGATCACCGCCACTTCCGACGGCCGCGAGGCGCCGAAGCTGCCCTGGACCAACGTCACCACCTGGCCCTTCTGCATCGCCCGACCCAGCACCTGGCTGACCGCTTTGCCTTCACGCAACACATCGACTTCAAAGCTGACGGGCACTTCAGGCTCGACCGGGCCGACAAAGGTGATCGCCAGCGAGCGCACCGGACGATCCGCCGGGACTTTTGCGCGCATGGCTTCGTACTGCAAGGCGGCCACCAGGCCACCGAAACTGGCACGCCCCTGAGCCCATTCGGCCGGAATAGACAGCTCCAGCGGCTGGCTGCGGACAGCGTCGAGCAGATCGGAAAAGCGCATGGAAACCTCAGAGCGGGAAAAGGATGAAGGATCTTAACCAGCCTGCGAGGATGGCACAGCGCTTATTCCGGCCAAAAGCACTGACAGATGAGCCGGATGTGCATGCCCTGTGTAGGAGCTGCCGAAGGCTGCGATCTTTTGATCTTTAGCGTCAGCGATTATGCCGAAAATCAAAAGATCGCAGCCTTCGGCAGCTCCTTGGGCTACGGTGGTTTCAGGATTTGAAACAGGCAGCGCTGAGTTTGTCGAGGACGCGGTCGGCGCGGCCTTCGGCCTTGGCCATGGCGGTTTTCCAGGCAGCGACGCAGGGCTGCAAATCGGCTTCCTGTTCGGACCTGGCCAGCCATTGCCAGCAGTCGTGCCAATCGCCCAAGGCACCTTGCGCGGACTTCAAGCGCGGCATAGCGGCTTTCGGCAGTCGATCCAGTTCGGGATAGGCTTCGATCCCATAGCGCACGCGCTTGATCAGCAGGCGCAAACGGTGGCGATCATGCGCCGGATCGTGCAGGGCTTTGTCGAGTTTTTCCCACTGTTTGGCCAAACGTTTTTCGATGCGCTGACGCAAGCCCTTGAGCAAGCCCTGACGTTGGGAGGCCCGCAGAAAACGCGGAAAGGCGTCGAGGATCATCAGCAACTGCGCCACTTCAGGACTCGTCGCGACCGCCGGGTAAGCCTCGGCCATCTGCGCCATACGCCGATGGGCAGCCTCGGGTTGATCATGCTCGAGCAGGTACGCCGCCAGCACTTCGCGATCGCGCAACGGCGTGGTTAAGTCGCCGACCCGGGACGCCGCCGCTTCCAGCTGTTCGACCCCGGGCAAGCCGCGCAATGGCCGCAGTAGACTGCGCAAACGGCGAACCGTGGTACGCAGGTCGTGCAGCGCTTCAGGGTCGGTGCGGGCACTCAAGCGTGCCTGACAGGCCAGCAAACGGACTTCCAGGCCCAGTACATGGGCCACCAACCGGTTAATCATGGGAAGTTACTCCGTAAACAGCTGCAAGCCGCCAGCCGAAATCCGGGGCGACCGACTTATTGCTTGCAGCTTAGAGCTTAGAGCTGCTTTCAGCGCCCCGCGCGCGATTCACGAATATAAAAACGCGCCTTCTCGGCCTTCTTGGTGCAGCCTTCGAACGCTTCGAATTGCTGCTGGGTCTTGGCGCCGGTCAGCAGCGACAGGGCCTTGGAATAGCTGACAGTTCCGGCAAAACCTTCAGCCTTGGCCAGATCCAGTTCACGCCACGCGGCATCGATCCCGCTACCGCAGCTGTCACGGTAAGCGGTTTTGCCGGCACATCCGGCGAGTGCTAGGGCAATCAAAGGCACACAGATCCAGGCTTTCATTAATCACACCTCAAAGATAGTAAACAGTCGTGCAGTTAAGACGGTCTGGCGCGTGAAAAGTGCCTTGGCCCCGCCTCGGAAACTCTAGTGCTCGCGAGAATACCCATCTGCCGCCAAAGAGTGTCGAAAAAACGACGCCCTCGCCTCGCGCAACGACCTTAGCGATTGAAGCGCGCCCCTCGATGGGTGCATTGTTGAACCTTGTCAGACGAGGGCGATTCATGAAAAAGCGTGTCGCGCTGGTGCTGGGCTCAGGTGGAGCCAGGGGCTACGCCCATATCGGGGTCATTGAAGAGATCGAACGGCGTGGCTACGACATCGCCTGCATCGCCGGATGCTCCATGGGCGCAGTGGTCGGAGGGATCTATGCCGCCGGTAAACTCGATGAATATCGCGACTGGATCGAGAGCCTGGATTACCTCGACGTTTTACGTCTGGTGGATGTCAGTTTTCGTCTGGGCGCGATTCGCGGGGAGAAAGTCTTCGGGCAGATCCGCAAGATCGTCGGCGAGATCAATATCGAAGACTTGCGCATCCCCTACACGGCGGTGGCCACCGACCTGACCAACCAACAGGAAATCTGGTTTCAGGAAGGCTGCCTGCACCAGGCCATGCGCGCTTCGGCGGCGATTCCCAGCCTGTTCACCCCGGTGATGCAGGGCAACCGCATGCTGGTGGACGGCGGCATCCTCAACCCTTTACCGATCGTGCCGGTGGTGTCGAGTCATTGCGACCTGATCATCGCGGTCAACCTCAACTCCACCAACCAGCGCCACTATCAACTGCCGGTGATCCAGCGCCCGGCGGCGTTCAAGACCCGCTTCGACAGCCTGATCAACTCGCTCGGTTCAAAAATGCCCTTCCGCCGCAAACAGGCGGAACAATTGCTGCTGCTGGAAAAGGAAGCGTTGATGGCAGAAGCGGCCGAGATCAACCCGTGGATCGAATCCGCCGAACCCGAAGCCCAGCAACCGGCCGCCGCCCCTGAACGCGACGGCGCGCCGAAGTCCGCCACCGGCTCGTTCATCATCGACAACGTCGGACCGGCGTCTTTGCTGGACCTGATTAACCAGAGTTTCGAGGTGATGCAAACCTCATTGGCGCAGTACAAGATCGCCGGTTATCCGCCGGATATTTTGATCAACGTGCCAAAGCGGGTGTGCCGGTTTTTCGAGTTTTACAAAGCGCCGGAATTGATCGCGCTGGGGCGGGAGATTGCGCGGGATACGCTGGATCGGTATGAAAATGAACGGGATTCCTGAGATTCTCGAGCGAATGATAAGGCTCCTTCGCGAGCAGGCTCGCTCCCACATTGGAATGCATATCCCTGTGGGAGCGAGCCTGCTCGCGAAGAGGCCGGAACTTTCAACACTAAAACTAAAGGCTGCCCTCACTCAATAACCGATACCCAACTCCCGCCTCGGTGACGATAAATCGCGGCTGAGTCGGATCATCCGCCAGTTTCTGGCGCAGGTGCCCGACCACAATCCGCAAATAGTGAGTGTCCTCGGTATGGGTCGGCCCCCAAATATCCTTGAGCAATTGCTGCTGGGTGATGACCCGCCCCGGATGTCGCGCCAGTTGCGCCAGCACCGCGTATTCCTTGCGGGTCAGCGCGACTTCGGTGCCGTCGAGCAACACCCGGCGATAAGCCAGATCCACGGTCAATGGGCCGAACGTCAGCGCCGCGGCTTGAGCTTCTCCCGCCGGTGCCTGACGCAACAAGGCACGAACCCGCGCAAGAAACTCCTGAATGCCAAACGGCTTGGTCACGTAGTCGTTGGCGCCGTTGTCGAGCGCTTCGACTTTCTGCCCTTCACTGGCGCGCACCGAGAGCACCAGCACCGGCACTGTCGACCACTCGCGAAACTCGCGCAGCACTTGCTGGCCGTCCATGTCCGGCAAACCGAGGTCGAGCACCAGCAGGTCTGGCTTATTCAGCGCGGCCTGGGCCAGGCCTTCGGTGCCGGTGCCGGCCTCCAGCACTTTGTAGCCCTGGGAGGCGAGGCTGATGCGCAGGAATTTACGGATTTGCGGTTCGTCGTCGATGACCAAAATGGTCGCGGTCTGGCTCATGAATTCACATCAACACAAAGAAGTGGCAAGAGAGTAGCGCAAGCGGGATCAGGCTTCACTTTCAAAACCCGGTTGTTCCTGCAGTGGCAAGTGAAGGGTGATGCAGGTGCCGCGCCCTTCGATGCCATCGGCGACGCTGATCCGCCCGCCGTGAGCACCGACCATGCCCTGACAGATCGCCAGCCCTAACCCCGTACCCTGCCCGCCACGATCACCGCGTGCGGCGGTGTAGAACATGTCGAAAATCTTCGCACGCTCCTCCTCCGGTATCCCCGGCCCCTCATCGCTGACCGAGAAAAACAGCTCGCCATCGTCGGCCCCGGCACGCAATTGCAGGCGGCCATGAGACGGTGAAAACCGCGCGGCGTTTTCCAGCACGTTGACCAGCGCCTGTTCGATCAGCGCGGCGTGGACGTAAAGCAGCGGCAATTCCGGCGGCACTTCGGTGGTCACCTGCAACGGTGCCAGCACGGCACGCAGACGATTAAGCGAACTGCCGACGATGTCAGCCGGCGACACCCAGTCCCGCGCCAGCTTCAGCGCGCCATGCCCGAGACGGGTCATGTCCAGCAGGTTCTGGATATAGCGATCGAGGCGCTCGGCTTCATCGCGAGTGCCTTCGAGCAGTTCGCGGCGATCCTCCAGCGGGATCGCTTCGCCGAGGGCCAGCAGGCTGTCGATGCTGCCGCGCATGGAGGTCAGCGGCGTGCGCAAATCGTGGGACACCGAGGCCAGCAAGGCACTGCGCAGTTGCTCGGTTTCGCCGTGCAGCCGGGCGGCTTCCAGGTCTTCGGCCAATTGCGCCCGGGCCAGCGCCTGGGCCAGAGGCTGGCTCAGCGCGGTCAACAAACGCCGACGCTGACCGCTCAAGGTCTGCCCCTCTTTGGCACACACGCCGAGCAGCGCCAGTGGCCCGTCTTCCACCGACAACGGCCACCACCACCAACGTCCGAACGGCAGCGTGCCGGTGCCCGCGCCGGCCGGTTGATCGTGTTGCCAGGCCCAATCGGCGGCAGCGCGCTCGGCTTCGGAAAATTCCAGCGGGCCACCGGTTTCGACTTTCCAGCCGCCCTGCCCGTCTTGATTGAGCAGGCAAAGTTGCAGATCACTCCAGCCATCGAGGTGCTGGGCCGCTGCGCTGACCACCGCCTGGCGGTCGGTGGCAGCCGTGAGTTTGCGCGACAGGTCTAGCAGTTCGGTGGTCTCTTCCTGAGTGTCGCGCAGCGCCTGTAATTGCCGCCGTTGCCGGGCCGCGAGGTTACCGGTAAGCGCCGCCATCAGCAGGAAGAACAGCAAGGTCAGCACGTCTTCTTCGCGCTGGATGCTGAAGGAGAAAGTCGGCGGGATGAACAGAAAGTCATAGGTCAGAAACGACAACGCCGCACAGGCCAGCGCCGGGCCGAGGCTGCTGCGCACCGCCACCAGCAACACGGCGGCGAGGAACACCAGCGAAATGTTCGGCAGCGGCAAAACACTCGCCACTGCCCAGGCCAGAGCAGTGGCCAAAATCGTAGCAACAACGGCCAACGCGTAGTCGAACCACACCAGTGACTGCGCCGAACGCTGACGCGGCTGATGTTGTTCGTGATCGCTGTCGAGGACGTTGATTTCCAGCCCTCGCGCATCGCGCAGCAAGCGTGACGCCAGACCGCCGCCGAACAACCGCCGACGCAAACGCTGCCGGGACTGACCGACCAACACCAGACTCGCGCGGCGTTCGGCGGCGTGCTGAATCAGGGTTTTCGCCACCTCACCAGCCCGCAGTAGCACCACTTCGCCGCCGAGGCGTTCGGCCAATTGCTGGGCACTTTGCAGACGCAGGCGCGACTGCTCGTCACGCACGCTGCCGTTGTCCACATGCACCAGGCTCCACGGCAAATGCCGACGTTGAGCGACGCGGCTGGCGTGACGCACCAGGCGTTCGGCCTGTGCATCGCCATCGACGCCGACCAGCAAGCGACCGCGTACCGCTGGCGCGGCTTGTCCCAACTGGCGATAGCCCTGGGCCAAATCATCATCGACCTGAGCCGCCGCCGTTTGCATCGCCAGTTCGCGCAGGGCAGTGAGGTTGGTCTGGGTGAAAAAGGCGTCGATGGCCGCCCTCGCCTGCTCCGGCACGTAGACCTTGCCATCGCGCAGACGCTCGAGCAGCTCGCGCGGCGGCAGGTCGATCAGCAGCAGTTCGTAGGCTTCTTGCAGCACCCAGTCGGGCAGGGTTTCGCGGACCTGCACACCCGTGATGCCACGCACTTTATCGTTAAGACTTTCCAGGTGCTGGACGTTGACCGTGGTGAACACGTCAATGCCCGCAGCGAGCAGTTCCTGAATGTCTTGCCAGCGTTTGGCGTGGCGGCTGCCGGGGGCGTTGGTGTGGGCCAGTTCGTCCACCAGCACCAGTTTCGGTTTGGTGGCCAGCAAGCCGTCGAGGTCCATTTCTTCAAGCAATACGCCACGGTATTCCGAGCGCACCAACGGCTGCTGCGGCAAGCCGCCGAGCAGCGCTTCGGTTTCGGCGCGGCCATGGGTTTCGACCACGCCGGCAATGACTTTCACGCCCTGGCGCAATTGGGTGTGAGCCGCTTGCAGCATGGCGTAGGTCTTGCCGACACCGGGCGCGGCGCCGAGAAAAACCTTGAGCCGGCCACGGCCATCGCGGGGCAGGTCTGCTAACAGCGCGTCGGCGCGGCCGGAGTCACTCATGCTTGAAGTTCTCTCTCATTCTGATGTTGATGCAGTGACTGTCAGGGCCTCTTCGCGGGCAAGCCCGCTCCCACAGGGATCGATGGTGGTCACAAATTCTGTATCCACCATCGCCTCCTGTGGGAGCGGGCTTGCCCGCGATTAGCGGCGCCACCGATTTACAGGTTTTCCAGCGCCATATTCAGCGCCAACACGTTCACCACCGGCGGCCCCACCAATGGCTGCTCGATATGCGCATCCATCAATTGTTGAAGGGTCGCCACCGGCAAATTGCGCGCGGCCGCAACACGCGCCAGTTGATAGGTAATCGCAGCCGGTGGCAAGTGTGGATCGAGGCCGCGGCCGGAGGTGGTGACCATCGCCAATGGCACCGGACCCTGGCCCGGCACCAGCAGCTTGTTGGCATCATCGGTTACCCGAATGGCCAGGGCCGGGTTGCTCGGCGAAAGGTTGCTGGCCCCGCTCGACACGGTGGCAAATGCACCGGCCGATGGCCGTGGATGGAACCAGGCGTCGCCGACGAAATCCTGGGCGATCAGTGAGGAGCCGCGGACCTTGCCATCGGCGTCGTGGACCAGACTGCCATTGGCTTGATCGGGGAACGCGACCTGGGCGACACCGGTGACGACCAATGGGTAGGCGACGCCGGTGATCAGGGTCATCAGGACGAGCAGGCTCAGGGCCGGGCGTATCAATGTGGACATTTCAAAATCCTCGAATTCGCAGAAAGCGGTGTGCCTGGCACACCGCCCCAGGGTCAAACCAGATGCAACGCGGTCAACAGCATGTCGATCGCCTTGATCCCCACAAACGGCACCAGAATCCCGCCCAATCCATAGATAAGCAGATTGCGTCGCAGCAACGCCGCCGCACTCGCCGCCTGCACCCGCACACCACGCAATGCCAGCGGAATCAGCACCACAATGATCAATGCGTTGAACACAATCGCCGACAGAATCGCGCTCTGCGGACTGCTCAGGTGCATGACGTTCAGCACACCCAGTTGCGGGTAGATCGAGGCGAACAGCGCCGGCAGAATCGCGAAGTATTTGGCCACGTCGTTGGCGATGGAAAACGTCGTCAGCGCACCGCGGGTCACCAGCAATTCCTTGCCGATCTGCACCACGTCCAGCAGCTTGGTCGGATCGCTGTCGAGGTCGACCATGTTCGCCGCCTCGCGCGCCGCTTGCGTCCCGTCGTTCATCGCCATGCCCACGTCCGCCTGGGCCAGGGCCGGGGCGTCGTTGGCGCCGTCGCCGCACATGGCGACCAGGCGACCGTCGTTCTGCTCGTGGCGAATGCGCGCCAGTTTTTTCTCTGGAGTGGCTTCAGCCAGCACGTCATCGACGCCCGCTTCGGCCGCAATCGCCGCTGCGGTCAGCGGGTTGTCGCCGGTCACCATGACGGTGCGAATCCCCAGCTTGCGCAGCTCGGCAAATCGCTCGCGGATGCCGGGTTTGACCACGTCCTTGAGGTGGATCGCGCCGAGCAATTTACCGTCGGCGCAAACCAGCAACGGGGTGCCACCGCTCTGGGCGATCTTGTCGATTTCCCGGGACAGCGGCGCGGCCAGGTCGGCGCGTTTCAGGCCAACGAAGGCCAGCAACGAATCCACCGCGCCTTTGCGATAAACACGGCCCTGATAGTCGACACCAGACAGACGCGTCTCGGCGCTGAACGGTACGGCAGTCAGCAGCTCGGCGCTTGGTTC
>NZ_JBBWCB010000006.1:0-105482 GCF_039888995.1 Pseudomonas rossensis
ATGAGTGCCTGTTCGAGCATCGGTAGCGAGATACGTTTTTCTTCCAGTTTGACGATCCGGTCCAGCCGTCCGAGCAGTTCGAATCGGCCGTCGGCAGCGATTCGCGCGGCATCCGCGGTGTGTTCGATATGCCCGGGAGGCAAGTACGGCGAAGCAATGAGCAGGGCGCCGTCGCTGTCCTGGCTCAACTCGATGTCAGCGAAGGGTTGCCAGAGTGCGTGGCCCTGACGCCAGGCGATGCCGCCGGTTTCCGAGCTGCCGAGGATTTCTGTCGGCCATTGCTGCAGGCGTTGCTGAAGGCTTTGTGCGGCCTCGGCCGGCAGGGCGCCGCCGGAGGAAAATACTCGGCGAACTGCACTTAACGCGGGCCAGTCGAGGTTGTCGCCCATGCGCTTGAGCAGCGCCGGGCTGGCGACCCAGGCGAACACCGGGTGTTCGCGGCTGGCGCGCTGCAGGTCTTCAGGGAATGCCAGTTGCTTGCGCACAAACGAGCGCCCGGCGCACAGCGGCCACAGCACTCGAAACAACAATCCGTAGATATGTTGAGTGGCGACGCTGCCGATGATGCAAGCCGCGCCAAGATCGGCACCCCAGAGCCGCTCCAGCGCTTCGACTTCATTGGCCAGTTGGCGCAGGGTTTTGTCGATGCGCTTGGGTTCGCCACTGGAGCCGGACGTGCACAGGCTCAGCGAACAGCGATCCAGATCCAGTGCGGCCGCCATCAACGGCGGATGTCGGTAATCGCTAAGGTGTACGTCATCGGCTTGATCGGTCAGCCATAGATCGACTTCGGTCGACCAGCGCTGGCGAGTCTGGGCTTGCAGGTCTGCGGGCAGCAGCACGCTGACCCCGGCGCGCCAGGCACCGAGCAGGGCAATCGCCAGGTCAGCGGCGTCCTCAAGGTGCACGGCAATACGCCGTGCACCCTGGGCTTGCAGGCCCGCGGCGAGGCTTAATGCCTGTTCGCACAGCTGAGCGTGATTCAGTGCCGGTTCGGCCGTCACGGCACGTTCCGGTTGCGCCTTGAGCAACAGTTGCTCAAGTTTTATCCAATTCATGGGTGGCCTCGTACCCGTTGTCGTATAAGCCATTCAATGGCAAACAGCAGGCCCATCAATCCGTAGGAAATCAGGCCGGTGTACAACATCCACCAACTTAGCGGCGCCCAGAGGGTCAGGGCGGCGGCGAGCAAACCGTTACAGAAGAAAAACACGCACCAGACGATCGTCACCTGGCGGGTATAAACAATCGCCTTGGCCGGCAGTTGCGGTTCGCGCAAACGCGCCAGGCGTTCGATGATCGGCGGGCCAACGATCAAGCTCAGGCCAAACAGCCCGAGCATGAACGCGCTGATCAGCACCGGGTACCAGCGCAGCAGCAGCGGGCTGTCGAACAGCGCCAGCAACAGGCAAAAAGCAATCGCGGTGACTGCCATCCACAAACTGCCGGGCTTGCGCGTACCGAGCAGTGCCCGGGCCAGCCACAGGCTGCCCAGCAGCAGACCAAACTGCCACGGCGCGAAATGTTCCATGCCGAAATACACCGCAAAGGGGTACAGCAGGCCCGCCAGCAGCAGGCCGAGGCCGATCAGTCGGCTCATGCGGCCGGCTGAACCAGACGGTAGACCGCCTCGACCACGTCGCTGACGGTGCGCACCGATTTGAACTCTTCGGCAGCGATTTTCTTGCCGGTCTGGCGTTTGATGTGATCGATCAGGTCGACCGCGTCAATGCTGTCGATTTCCAGATCCTGATACAGGTTGGATTCGAGGCTCACGCGCTCGGGGTCCAGCTCGAAGAGTTCGACCAGAGCATCGCGCAGGGTGTTGAAGATGTCGTCACGAGTTTGCATGGTCCGGTCTCAAGCTGCCTGTTTTGCGGTGACGAACGCCGCAAGGCTCGCCACGTTGCTGAAGTGATTGCGGGTGTCTTTGGCGTCGGCGTCGATTTTGATGCCGTACTTTTTCTGGATTGCCAGGCCGAGTTCCAAGGCGTCTACCGAATCCAGGCCCAAGCCTTCGCCGAACAGCGTCTGGTCGTCGCCGATGTCTTGTGCGCTGATGTCTTCAAGGCCCAGGGCTTCGATGATCAGTTCTTTGATTTCCTGCTTGAGACTAAGAGTGTGCAGATCGCTCATCTTCGGCGAGCTCCTTAATATAGTAATGATGCAAATAGTCATTGAGCTTGCGCGAGGCCTGAGGAGCTGGGCCCAGCGAGGCGAAGGCTTGTGGGTCTATATCGGCCCCGACACGGAAACTGAAGTGCACACGGCGTTTGGGGATCCGATACCAGGGCTCGGCCTTGGTCAACGTGGTCGGGCTGACCTTGATGATCACCGGGGTGAGAATTTTCGCACCGCGCAGAGCGATTGCCGCAGCACCCCGATGGAAGGCTGGCGCCTGACCGGGCTGAGTGCGGGTGCCCTCAGGAAAGATAATCAGGGTCTGGCCGCTTTTCAGCGCGTCGGCAGCGGCATCGAGCATGTCCATGCTGCCGTCGTTGCTGATGTATTCGATGCAGCGCAGCGGGCCGCGGGTAAAAGGGTTCTCCCAGAGACTTTTCTTGACCACGCAGTTGGCGTGGCGCACCAGGCCGATCAGGAACACCACATCGATCAGCGACGGGTGATTGGCAATGATCATTTGCCCCGGTCGACCGAGTTTTTCGGCGCCCTGGATGTCGTAAGTCAGCACGCCGGTGCGAGCCATGAATCGCACAAAAAACCAGAACAGGCGAGCGACGGTGTGCCGCGCCCGCCGCCGGTGTGTCCGGGCATCGCCGGGCAGGCAGTTCAGTAGCGGGAAAACCACAAGCCGCAGGCACAGCCCGCCCAACCCGAACAGGGTGAAGCTTGCGGCGGTAGCCAGCAGGCGCCAGTAATAGGCGTCGCGGTTTTTATCGGTTACAGGTTGCGTTGCCAGGTCCATACACGATTTTTCCAGGCATGTTGGCAGGTGGTCTGCTGGCCGAGCAGGGTACGCAATAGGTTCAGGGCATGGGGCCAGTGGGCTTTGGACAACTCATCCGAGGCGCTGTTCAGGGACAACTGCCAGTCGTTTCCGGGGGTGATCAGCAGGCCGACCGCGTAAGGGAACGGCACGTCGTCGATCCAGGTCGAGTAGGCTTCGGGCGGTTGCTCTTCGGTGACGATCAGCAGTACCGCGGGAGCGCCCTCGGAAAGCAAAGCCGCGGCCTCTAGCATGCCGTGTTCAAGGCCATCGCCGGCTGCAGCGAGGGCCGTCATTTCGCTGGTTTCACCCCGCATGATCGACCACAGGCCGATGATCGCGTTGTGCACGGACAGGCTGAATTGGGTCGGCGACAGCGGCTGATCGGCAGCCAGATCGCTGAGAATATCGAAGGTGCGCGGGGTTTCGCCATGGCGAGAAATAAAGACCAACGGTAGGTCCTGACGGCCATCGGCCAAGGGCCAACCGACACTGAACGCCATCCGCGCGAGACGACTGAGTCGCCGGCGCTGCATGGCCGGCAGAAACGAGACGTCGGGGGCGGCATCGCTGCTCGCAAGCACGACCGGTTGTCGGCTCCAGGCCTGCCAATCATCCACGCTTTCGAGCCCCGGGGCCCACGCGCGCCATTGGGCAATGTTGAAATTGATCACAGACATTCATCCCGCCCCTGCGGGCTTCCTTGACGCGGTGAGTCGCAAAAAACGCGAACTACCTTACGTAGCGCTTAGCGCCGAGTGGCGCGCATTATCCCGTTGCGGCGGGCGTGTAGCAAATGATGGTTACATTTTGCTCAATGAAATGTACCGGTTGGTTCGTGCATGGCTATCGTTTGGCCATTATCCACATTTTGGCCGGCCGATCTGCCGGCTCTGTCAGCAAGCCGTGCACGAGTTCACGGCTTTTTCCGCGCGAGATTGCACCTGACTGTGTAGTCCCTATGCTGGCGAGGTAGCTAAGCAGCGCCGTGGACTACTACACTCGGTCATTCTTTGATACACGGAGGTTTTGACATGCGGCGCGTGGTGTTCAATCAGAAAGGTGGCGTAGGCAAATCCAGCATTGCCTGCAATCTGGCGGCGGTCAGTGCCAGCGAGGGCTATCGCACCCTCTTGGTGGATCTCGACGCCCAGGCCAACTCCACTCAGTACCTGACGGGCCTCACCGGTAATGACATTCCGATGGGGATCGCCGATTTTTTCAAACAGACCCTGTCTTCCGGACCGTTCTCCAAAAAAAGCCAGGTCGATATCTACGAAACCCCGTTCGACAACCTCCACCTCATCACTGCCACTGCCGAGCTGGCTGACTTGCAGCCCAAGCTTGAGGCCAAACACAAGATCAACAAGCTGCGCAAATTGCTCGAGGAACTGGACGGCGATTACGACCGGATCTATCTCGATACCCCGCCAGCGTTGAATTTCTACGCGGTTTCAGCATTGATTGCCGCTGATCGTGTGCTGATCCCCTTCGACTGCGACAGCTTCTCGCGTCAGGCGTTGTACGGCCTGTTGGCGGAAATCGAAGAATTGAAGGATGACCATAACGAAGGGCTGGAAGTCGAAGGGATCGTCGTCAACCAGTTCCAGGCTCGCGCCAGTCTGCCACAGCAAATTCTCGACGAACTGATCGCCGAAGGCCTGCCGGTATTGCCGGTGTACCTGGGCAGCTCGGTGCGCATGCGTGAATCCCACCAGGCCAACACGCCGCTGATTCACCTCGATCCGCGGCATAAGCTGACGCAGCAATTCGTCGATCTGCACAACCTGCTGGAAAATGCCTGATTGCCGCTAATGACACCGAACCACTGTGGGAGCGAGCTTGCTCGCGATGGCGGTTCAACATTCAACAGTTATGTCGACTGTCACACCGCTATCGCGAGCAAGCTCGCTCCCACATTTCGATTGGTGTGGTTTTTGAGTTTTTGGTCAGATCCCTTGGCTACGTAACCAGCTCATCAATTGCGGTAACGGGAAGGCGCCGCTCTGGCGTGCCACTTCCCGGCCGTTCTTGAACAGAATCAGGCTCGGGATTGAACGGATCCCCAACTGCGCTGACAACTGCTGGTTTGCCTCGCTGTCCAGCTTGGCCAGTCGACACTTGCCCGCCAATTGCACCGCCGCCTGCTCGAACACCGGCGCAAACGACTTGCACGGCCCACACCACTCCGCCCAAACGTCCACCAGCAACGGCAGGTCACCTTTGATCTGGCTGGCGTAATCGCTTTGCTTCAACTCAAAGGGTTTGTTCAGCAGGACCTCGGCCTTGCAGCGGCCGCATTTTGGATGGTCGTTGAGGCGCTCGGCGGGGATGCGGTTGAGGCCGTTGCAGTGGGGGCAGGGGATGAGGAGTGGGTCGGTCATGCGGATGGTCCTGTTAAAAAGACGATCACTTCTATTTGGAGACGTTTACTCATATTTTCAATCGTGCAGCGACCGGCGATGAAACTAGGCTGAGTCGTACTGAGCGAGACCGTTGGTCTGCGCACTGATATCGCAACTTGCGATATTTTTGGTCTGTGATTAACTATCCATAGCAGTATGCGATAAGAATGTTGCATGCATGTCATTTCCGAAAAACGAATACGTGAAGCCAAGACCAAATGGCCAAATACAGCCACCGCATTGGATTATTGGTATCCATTGGCCAAAGGAAGTAAGCCATCGGATTTTGCGGCGATGAGAGCCATCTTTCCTGCTGTCGACAAGGTGGGTGAGCATCACGTTTTCGATATCGGTGGCAATAAATTGCGGCTGATCGCTTTTGTCAGGTATCGATCGCAAAAGCTTTATATCAAGCATGTGCTGGATCACCGTGAATATGATCGCGGAAAATGGAAGGAGGAAAGAGCATGAGTGTTCTGATCAAAAGAGCTGCCGAGCATTGGGAGTTTGTCTCGCCTGTGCTGCGCAAACCAAACAATGAAGACGACTATGACATGTTGGCGCGGGCGTTGGACGAGTTGCTCGAGATGACCGGTGATGACGAGTCCCATCCGCTGATGAGTCTTGTAGATATCATCGGTGACTGGATCGAGGAATGGGATCACAAGCATCACCCAATGCCGAAACCCAGCGGTGTCGACGTCCTCGGCTACTTGATGCGCGAGCACGGTCTGAGCCAAAGCGACTTGCCCGGTGTCGGCGCCCAGTCTGTTGTCTCCGAGATTCTGAGCGGCAAGCGTCAGCTCAACCTGCGGCAGATCCGCTGGTTGGCCGAGCGCTTCGGAGTGTCGGTGGAGACCTTTATCTGATCGGGTTCAGGAAGAGCAACTGATCTCCAAATGCTTGCCCCACTCCGGCGGCCGCTCGGCATAGCTCTCCATCCCCGGCTGCTCCTCGAACGGATTACTCAACACCGCGTGCAACCGACGAACTTCTGCATAGTCGCCGCTCTCCGCCGCATCGATGGCTTTCTGCGCCAGGTAGTTGCGCAGGATGTACAGCGGATTGACGGCGTGCATCCGTTTGCGGCGTTGTTCCTGATCAGCCTCGCCTTCACGAACAACCCGGGCGATGTAGAGCTCGCCCCAGGCATCGAAGCCTTTGATGTCGACGAAGTCATCGCGCAAGCGGGCGACGGCCAGTTCCGGTGATTCTTCCCCCAAACGGCGGAAGAACAGGCTGTAGTCGACGCCACTGTTCTGCATCAGTTGCAGCAGGTGCTCCAGCAGTTTCTGGTCATCGTCTTCGGCCGTGGTGAAACCAAGGCGGCGGCGCATCAGGTCCAGGTAATGGGCCTGGTACAGCGGCAAGTACAGGCCGAGGGTTTCGCGCAGGGCTTCGACACTGATGAACGGCGTCAGGGCCTGGGCCAGGGCGCTGAGGTTCCACTGGCCGATCGGCACCTGGTTGCTGAAGGAGTAACGACCCTGGTCATCGGAGTGGTTGCAGACGAAGTGGGCGTCGAAGTCGTCGAGGAAGGCGAACGGGCCGTAGTCGAAGGTAATGCCGAGGATCGACATGTTGTCGGTGTTCATCACGCCGTGGCAGAAGCCATAAGCCTGCCATTTGGCGATCAGTTCGGCATTGCGCTCGACGATATCGCGAAACATCGCCAGGTACGGTTCCGGCTGTTCCAGGCATTCCGGGAAATGCATGGCCAGCACGTGGTCGCCGAGTTCTTTCTGCTTCTCGGGACGTTTGGTGTAGTAGAAATATTCGAAATGCCCGAAACGCACATGGCTCGGCGCCATGCGCAGGACCATGGCCGCGCGTTCCTGCTTCTCGCGCCACACCGGCGTGTCGGAGCCGATCACGCATAGGGCGCGGGTGGTCGGGATGTTCAGGGCATACAGCGCTTCGGAGGCAAGAAATTCGCGGATCGAGGACCGCAGCACCGCCCGCCCATCACCCATGCGTGAAAAGGGCGTCTGGCCGGCACCCTTGAGGTGCAGGTCCCAATGCTCGCCGGCCTCGTTGTAGACCTCGCCCAGCAACAGACCGCGACCATCGCCCAACTGTGGGTTGTAGGAACCGAACTGATGACCTGAATAGACCATCGCCCTGGGGATCGCGTCGGCCCAGAGCTTATGGCCGCTGAATAGTTCGGCGAACTCAGGGGTTTCGGCCTCGGTAGGGTCGAGATCGAGCAGCGCCATGGCGGCAGGGCTGGCCACCACCAGGCGCGGGTTGTCGATCGGCTCGGGCAGCACGTGGGCGGAAAACGTATCGCCCAGGCGGGCGAAACGATTATCGAAGGTCAGTTCGTCGAGGGCTTTCAAGGGCCATCTCCAGCAGAATGTCCGAGCATTCTGCTAGGGATAAGCCGCTTAGTCGAGCTTGGCGGCTGGTGGCTCTTGCAGCGGTTTGCCATCGGGTTTGGACACAATGGTTTTGGCTTCCGGATCGACGGGCACCATTCTGTATTCCTGGCCCTGGATGTTCTTGAGGTAAACCTCCATCTGCCGGAACGAGATGTTGATGTGCTGCTTCTTGAACTCGCGATTGATGAAGCGGTTGACCTCGTCGAGCACCGGGTTACGGTCACCGAGGTCGCGTACATGCATGCGCAACTCGTGGTCGAGGGTGCTTTCGCCGAAGTTCAGGAAGTACACGTGGGGTTCCGGGTCTTTCAACACTCGCGGGTTATCGCGCGCGGCCTTGAGCAGCAATTCCTTGACCAGGTCCAGGTCCGAACCGTAATCGACACCGAGTTTGAGGGTCACTCGGGTGATGGTGTCGGTCAGGGACCAGTTGATCAATTGCCCGGTGATGAACGTCTTGTTCGGGACGATGATGTCCTTGCGGTCGAAGTCGGTGATGGTCGTGGCGCGGATGCGGATCTTGCTCACGGTGCCGGACAGGTTGCCGATGGTGATGGTGTCGCCAATCCGCACCGGGCGTTCGAACAGGATCATGATCCCGGAGATGAAGTTCGCGAAGATTTCCTGCATCCCGAAGCCGAGACCCACCGACAGCGCCGCCACCAGCCATTGCAACTTGTCCCAACTCACGCCGAGTGTCGACAGGGTCGAGACGAAACCGACGCCGGCGATCACGTAAGACAGCAAGGTGGTGGTGGCATAGGCACTGCCCTGAGCCAGGTTCAGCTTCGACAGCACCAACACTTCCAGCAGCCCTGGCAAGTTGCGCGCCAGGGCGAAGGTAATGCCGATGATGATCAGCGCGCCGAGCATGTCGCCAATGCTGATCGGCACCATGCTCATGTTGGCGCCGGTGCCGCTGGTGTATTCGTAGAGGGTGACGTTATCCAGGTACGAGAACACAGAGATCAGGTCAGACCAGACCCAGTACAACGCCGCGATGAAACCGCCAAGCAGTGCCAGGCGGATCAGGCGCAGGGACTGTTCGTTGACCTTCTCGATATCCAGGGTTGGCTCTTCGATCACCGCTTCACCGTCACCGGCCTCTTTCGCAGCCTGGCGTTTGGCCAGGGCGCGCTGGTAAGCCAGACGGCGTGCCGCAACGCTGAGGCCGCGCACGAAGGTGGCCTCGATCACCAGCCAGAACATCAGCAGGTAAAGGGTGTTGATCAACCGGTCACTGAGCTTCAGCGCGGTGTAGTAGTAGCCAAAGCACACCGCCACGAACAACGCGACAGGCAGGACGGTGAACATGATCCCCACGGCCTTGCGGAACAGCGAAGCGTTCTGATGAGTCGGGCTGCTGATCAGCAGGCGGCTGAGCAGCCAGGCCATCAACGCGTAGCAGGTCAGCACCACCGGCATGCCGAGTACGTCATCGGCCAGGGTCGCGGGTTGCAGCTCGGCGACTGCCACCACCGCGACCAACGCCATGACCACCAGCCCGAGTCGACGGACCCAGCCCTGCAGGAATTCGACCTGAGGTTTTTCCCAGCGGAAATGCAGTTCGGCCACGCCGCCCGGCGCAAGAATCCGGTAAGCGGTGTAGAACACTAGCCAGGCCTGGGCCATTTGCAGCAGCGCCGCGCCCATGTTGGCGTTCTGTCCGCGGGCGTCGATTTGCAAGGCCAGGCCACACAAGGCCAGGCCCAGAGACACCGGCATCGCCAGCAAAATGTTGATCAGGATGGCCTGGGGAGTGTGCCACTGGCTATCGCGCTTGAAGTGGCCGATGTCCTGGTGAACCTTGTTCAGTCGGGCATAGAGGTTCTTGCGCCGCCACAACAGGGCACCGATCAGCAACGCCAGCGGCAGGAACAACAACGGCCGCTGGGTCAGCCCGTCACTCAATTCGCTCAGGCTGGAAGCCCAGGGCAGGGTGGTGACCTGACGCTCCAGGCGTTCCGGTACGGCGCGTATCCATTCCAGGTCCAGTGGCTTGTTGCTGGGAATCCAGAACATTTGCTCATCGAGGGTCGCCCGCAGGCTTTGCGCGGTGCTGAGCAATTGTTTCTGATTGAGTTGCAGGGTGATGGATTCGTTGAGCACCGCGCTCAGTTCGCGGTTCAACCGCTCCAGCAGGTCGACGCGGGTCGTGGCCAGTTCCAGCAGACTCTTGCGCAGTTGCGGGGTGACTTGCTCGGGAGGCTGAGTCGACAGCAGGTTGTCGACGTAGGTCGCCGGGTTGCTGAGCAGTTCCCGTTGCTGGCTGACTTCGAATTGATAGAGGCGAATGTCGGCGATCTGGTCGGCCAGGTCGCGGTCGAGCTTGAGGAGTGGCAGGGCCTGTTTCTGTTTGTAGAGAATCTTGGAGAGCAACAGGCTGCCCTTGAGCACGTTGATTTGCTCGTCCAGCGCCGAATCGCTCTGGGTCACGTTGTCCAGTTGCTGCTTGGTCTGCAGGTTCTGCTGGGTGACTTCGTTGAGGCGGTCAGTACTTTTGAGCAGGTAGTCCGAAAGTTTCAGGTTGGCCGCGCTTTCGGTAGCCAGCAGGCTGCTGCCGCCGGACTTCTGCGCTTCGATGGACTGCTGCGTCACCGTCTCCTGGGACTGGGCCAGGCGCTTCTGGTTGATCAGGTTTTGCAGCTCTTGGATTTCCTGATCCAGGCGATCGGATTTTTCCGAGAGCAAGTCATGCTGGCTGTTGCCCAAGTCCTGCAGCTGATTGTTGCCAGCCAGTTCCTGGCGACGCAACGGGATCAGGGCATTCAGCGCCGCGAGCTCGGCGTTGAGCAGGTCGCGTTGCTCAGGGGTCAAGGTCTTGCCGGCGTCCTTGCCGACCTTGAGGATGTTGTTGATCTGCTGGATGCGCGTCTGGCTGGCAGAAATTTCGGCTTGGGCGCGCTCGGGGCGGGTCTGAGCGGTAATGACCAGGCTGTTGGCGTCGGACAGGGCCTTCTGCAGATCGCTTTGCAGGGTGGAGCGCTCAGTGAGCATTTGCTCCAGTTGCTGAATAGGCTCTTTGGCATAGCGCTGCGGTACTGGGAGCACTTTGCTGGCTTTGAGCTTGGTCAGTTCTCGCTGGTTCTCGATGTTCTGCTTTGGGGCGTTGGCCAGTTGCTGCTTGAGATCGGTCAGTTTCTGCTCGTACTCACGCTGTTTGTTGAGCTGTGTCAGCGTGCTTTGCAGGATGCTCTGCAGGGCTTTCTGATCGGCTTCCGGCAATTTGCGGTCGGCGATCTTGTTCAGGTTCGCCTGCACGGCTTCGCTGGTGGGCGGTTCCGCGGCTTGCAGCGTGTTGACAGAGAGGCTCAAGCCCAGCAGGGCCATGATGAAAAACGTGCGCAGGGTTGACATAGAGACCGATCGAAAACGAGACGAAGTGTGGAGTTTAGAGGAAGAGTCCCGGACCGGGGCGACTTCCTTCGGGGAATCTGACGCCCACTTTACCGATCTTGTTCCCTTCCATGACCGCGACGGTCCAAATGGTGTTGTTCCACTCCACCTGGTCACCGACTACGGGTGCACCGCCCACTTTCTGGGCAATGAAATGACCGAGCGACATGTCCGGATCGATGCCTTCCACTTTCAACCCGTACAGTGCCGCAACCGCGGCCAGCTGGGCGTCTCCTTCGAGTACGAAGTCGCCGAAGAAGCGCAAATCGAGGCCCCGTTGCGGTGCCTGACTGAAGAGTTTTCCGAGGGCCGGAAGGTTGTGTTCATGGCCGATTACGCACAGCAAATCGTCGACTTCGAGCACCGTACTACCCGACGGATGGAGCAGTTGCTGGCCACGAAACATTGCTGCAATCCGGGTGCCTTCGGGCATTTTCAGTTCGCGAAGGGGCGAGCCGATGCACCATTTCTCGGCACCGAGGCGATAAACGAACAGCTCCCACTCACTGGTGACGTGGACTTCCAGGGCTGCGCGGGAGATTGGCGCCGGCTCCGGCGGAACGGTCACTTTCAAAAGCTTCGCCACCCACGGCAGGCTCGTGCCCTGCACCAGCAGCGACACCAACACGATAAAGAAGGCGAGGTTGAAATAGAGCTGGGCGTTGGGCAGGCCGGCCATCAGCGGGAACACCGCCAGAATGATCGGGACCGCGCCGCGTAACCCGACCCAGGAAATGAACGCCTTCTCGCGCCCATGGAACGCCTTGAAGGGCAGCAGGCCGACGATCACCGACAACGGCCGCGCAAACAGAATCATCCACAGCGCCAGGCCCAGAGCGGGCAGGGCAATCGGCAACAAGTCGTGGGGTGTCACCAGCAGCCCCAGCACCAGGAACATGCCGATTTGCGCCAGCCAGGCCATGCCGTCGAGCATGTGCAAAATGCCGTGGCGGCTGCGCACCGGGCGGTTGCCGATGACCAGGCCGCACAGATAAACCGCCAAAAAGCCGCTGCCATGCAAGGCGTTGGTCAGGGCAAACACGACCAGTCCGCCAGCAATGACCAGAATCGGATACAGGCCCGTGGCCAAGTGGATACGGTTGACCATTTGCAGCATGACCCAGCCGCCGCCCAGGCCGATGACGGCACCGATACCGAACTCACGCATAAAGTGCCCGAGCAGGCTCCAGTGCAGACCGGTCTGGCCGCTGGCGAGCATGTCGATCAGGGTTACGGTGAGGAACACCGCCATCGGGTCGTTGCTGCCGGACTCGATCTCAAGCGTGGCGGTCACCCGTTCGTTCAGGCCTTTGCCGCCGAGCAGCGAGAACACCGCCGCGGCGTCGGTGGAGCCGACGATAGCGCCGATCAGCAGGCCCTGAATCAGGTTCAGGTTGAACAGCCACGCGGCTGCCATGCCGGTCAGCCCGGTGGTGATCAACACCCCGACCGTCGCCAGCGACAGCGCCGGCCATAACGCCACGCGGAAGCTGGAAACCCGGGTGCGCAAGCCGCCGTCGAGCAGGATGACTGCCAGCGCGAGGTTGCCGACCAGATAAGCCGTTGGGTAGTTATCGAAAACAATGCCGGCGCCATCGACGCCGGCCGACATGCCCACCGCGAGGATGATCACCAGAATCGGGATACCGAGGCGCGATGAAAGTGAGCTCACCAGAATGCTTGCACCTACCAGCAACGCGCCGATCAAGAACAGGCTGTTGATGGTCGTCGCATTCAAAGGCAGTACTCCAGAAAGCTGAAAGGCGGGCGCAAACTGACCACGCAGTCTGCGTGCCAGCGATTCTAACCTGTTGAAATGTGATGCTGTCAAAAAGGTTTTGCAGATCAAAAGATCGCAGCCTCGTTTCACTCGACAGCTCCTACAAAGGATCTGCGTAAACCTGTAGGAGCTGTCGAGTGAAACGAGGCTGCGATCTTTTCGGCAGTGATGCGATCTCTGTTTAGAGGCTAAACCGCCCAACCATGTTGTTCAGGTCCAGCGCCAATCGCGACAGCTCATTGCTCGCAGCGCTGGTCTGGTTAGCCCCGGTCGCCGACTGCACCGACAGATCACGAATGTTCACCAGATTGCGGTCCACTTCACGGGCCACCTGTGCCTGCTCTTCGGCAGCACTGGCGATGACCAGGTTGCGTTCGTTGATTTCGACGATTGCGCTATTAATAGTGTCCAGCGACAGGCCTGCACCACGGGCGATGTTCAAGGTCGACTCAGCGCGCTCGGTGCTGTTGCGCATCGAATCCACCGCGTGTTCGGTTCCGCTCTGGATGCTGCCGATCATGCGTTCGATTTCGCTGGTCGACTGCTGGGTGCGATGGGCCAGGGCACGCACCTCGTCCGCTACTACGGCGAAACCACGACCGGCCTCACCGGCACGAGCCGCTTCGATGGCTGCGTTCAATGCCAGCAGGTTGGTCTGGTCAGCCAGGCCGCGAATCACGTCCAGCACTTTACCGATGTCACGAGACTCGTTGGCCAGATCGCCAATCAGGGTCGCGGTGCTCTGCACATCGGCGCTCATGCGTTCGATGGCGCTGACAGTTTCCTGCACCAGGTCACGACCATCACCGGCGGAGGTGGTGGCATTTTTCGAGGCTTCGGACGTGCTGACGGCATTGCGCGCGACTTCTTCCACGGCGCTGGTCATTTCGTTGACAGCGGTGGCGGCCTGTTCGATTTCGTTGTTCTGCTGGGTCAGGCCTCGGGCGCTTTCGTCGGTGACACTGTTGAGCTCTTCAGCGGCGGACGCCAGTTGCGTGGCGGAACCGGAAATCCGTTGCAGGGTGTCGCGCAGCTTGTCCTGCATCTTCGACATGGCCAACAGCAAACGGCCGGCTTCGTCCTCACCGTCTACGGTGATCGGGCGAGTCAGGTTGCCTTCAGCAATTTCTTCGGCAGCGCTCAGGGCATTAGCGATCGGCTTGGTGATGCTGTTGGTCAGCAACCAGGCGAAAAGCAGGGTCAGGCCGCTGGCGATGACCAGCAAAGTGATCACCAGATTGAGAGACGTCGAATATTGCTCACCGGCAAGGGTGTCGGTTGCTTCGATCTGTCGGGTGTTGATCTCAAGCAACTTTGCCAGGGCCGAGTTGACCGCTTCGGAGTTGGAGAGCAATTCGCTGTTGAGCATGGTGCGCAGTTCGTCGACCTGGTTGTTGCGCGACAGCGTCTTCATCCGATCTTCGAGTTGGCGATACTGCGCCAGCAACTGCACGTATTGATCGTAAGCAGCGCGTTCCTGCTGGCCGTCGATCAGCGGTTCGTAGACTCGTTGAGCGTCGCGGATCTGCTGATTACGCAAGTCAAACAGCTCGAAGGTTTTCTGCTGCACGTCCGATTCGCGGTTCACCAGCAAACGGTAAGACAGCACCCGCAGACGCAGTGCCAGCTGAGTGAATTCGTCGAGGCTTTTAATGCTCGGCACACTCATGGAAGCGATGTCTTCACCGGCGCCGCGAATCTTGCTCATCTGGTTCAAGGCAAATACCCCCAAAACCAGCATCAAACCGCCAATCAGGGTGAAGCCGAGGAACGCCCGTGGCGCGATGTTCATATTACGAAGGGACATGGTATTTACCGAAAAGAGCGCATCCGTGCCGCGCTGAGACTGACGTATGGGTGACTTATCGGTCATACGACTGAAGTCTTGAGCCCCTGCGCGTATTTGTCGCACGCCCGCTCGGGCGACGAAGTGCAGGAACCAGATCCGCCAATCACAGTCTTTAAAGTTCGCGAGGAAGGTCGCCCGCCAGCAAAATCAAGGCCTTGCGCCTGGATAACCCTGGCATCCGTGGTGACTTTTCTTTATCGTACGCGCCCTTTGAAAATGCTCGGAAAATCAAAATGTTGGAAGCATCCCTAAGCCAATTGGAACAGCTGGTCAGCGACCTGGTGCAACAGAACCAGACCCTGCTCGGCACTAACCAAACCCTGAGCGCAGAATTGGCCCAGGCCAAGGATGAAAACGAAAGCCTGCAACTGAGCCTGATGGAACAGGAAGAGAAACAAGGTGACACCGCCGCACGCATCCAGGCCCTGGTTGAGCGCGTCAGCGCCGGCCCAGTCAGCGCATGAGTCACGGCGCCGCAGGGGTAAAAGTCGTCTCGATCCTGGGGGAGGACTATTCGATCAAGGCGCCGGCCGGGGAAGAGCAAACCCTGCTGGACGCCGCATTAATGCTGAAGGCTGCCCTGGCCGACACCAAAAAGAAGTACCCGACGCTGATCGGTGACCGCTTGCTGGTGCTGGCGGCGATGAATCTGTGCTCCCAGCAGATCGAAATGCAGAAACAGCACAAGCAGGAACTCGACCGTTACCAAGAGCAAGTCAGCGCCACGGTTGAAGTGATCTCCAAGACGATCAATCAGGCCTGATCGGCTTTGCGCACAACCAAAGAATAAATTGTCGTTTGCGTTGTATACAATCGGCACGGCTGTTGCAGTGTTTCAGCCTCTTATTCTTTGGGGGTGCTCCATGCAGTTCTGGCGACGCAGTATTCAATGGCAGTTGATCCTGAGTATGGGCACCGCCCTGCTGGTCAGTATTCTGATCGTGGTTGGCGTTTATACCCTCGTGGTCAACCGTCTCGCCGAGCGCTATCTGGTCGAACAAGCGCTACCGTCGAGCATCGAAGCGATGCGCAACGACATCGAGCGAATCCTCGTTCAGCCCCTCACCGCCGCCAAGGACATCGCCAGCAATAGCATGGTGCGCGACTGGTTGGCCGGGGGCGAAAACAGCGCCCAGACCGCCACGTTCGTGCAGTATCTGGAAGGCATCCGCGCCGAGCACAAGGCCTTTACCGCGCTGATCGTCGGCACTCCCTCAAGCAATTACTTCACTGAAAAAGGTCTGGACCGGACCCTCAGCCGTTCCAACCCCAAAGACGCCTGGTTCTACTCGTTTCTCGACAGCAATCAGCCGCGCACCCTCAATATCGACAATGACACCGCGACCGGCGAATTGGCGCTGTTCATCGACCTCAAGGTCGAACAGGCCGGCAAAGTCGTGGGCGTCGCCGGGCTTGGCCTGAGCATGAAAGAGCTGTCGGAGCTGATCCACAATTTCAACTTCGGTGAGCGCGGCAAGGTCTATCTCGTGCGTTCCGACGGTTTGATCCAGGTTCATCCCGAAGCGCAATTCAGCGGCAAACGCACGTTGGCCGAGCAAATTGGCGCAACTGCCGCACAAGCGGTGATGGGTCAAAAAGTTGCCACCAACAGTAGCTTTGTCCGCGACGGCGAAGATTATCTGGCGTTGAGCCTGCCGTTGCGGGACTTGGGCTGGACCCTGGTGGCCGAAGTGCCGCAGTCGCAGATCTACGCTGAAGCCCGTCGCGCCATGTGGATGAGCAGCGGCATCGGCCTGGCGGTGGCGCTGGTGTGCCTGTTGCTGGTGGTGTTGCTGGCCCGCGGATTGGTGCGGCCGATCCGTCAGGTAACAGCAGCGCTGGTAGCAATCGGTAGCGGTGGGGGAGATTTGACCCACAGGTTAGATTCCAGCCGCGCCGATGAGCTCGGTGACCTGGCTCGTGGCTTCAATCGGTTCCTGGAAAGTCAGCGCGACATGATTGGCGAAGTGTTGACTACCAGCGAGCGTTTACGCACAGCAGTCGGCCAGGTGGCGCGGGTGGTGGACAACACGGCCGAACGCTCCGGCCGTCAGCAGGAAATGACTGACATGGTCGCCACCGCCGTCCACGAAATGGGCCTGACCGTGCAGGAAATCGCCCAGAATGCCGGCAATGCGGCGGTGGCTTCGCAAACTGCCCGGGATGAGGCGATGCAGGCGCGGGAAGTGGTGGGCGGGTCGATCCGGCATATTGAAAGCATGTCCGATGAAATCGGCCTTGCTGCCAGTGCGGTGGGCGAGTTGGCCCATCAGGTGGCATCCATCGATCAGGTGCTGGCAGTGATTCGCGGGATTTCCGAGCAGACTAATTTGCTCGCGCTCAACGCGGCCATCGAAGCGGCGCGGGCCGGGGACATGGGCCGTGGGTTTGCGGTCGTGGCGGATGAAGTGCGGACGTTGGCGCGGCGGACGCAGTCGTCGACTGATGAGATTCAGCAGATGATTGGCAGCCTCAAGCAAGGCGCGGAGAACGCGGTGTCGTCGATGCATTCCGGGCAAGCGGCGACCGGTACGGGCGTCGAGTCGAGCCAGCGCACCGGGGCGTCATTGACGGCGATTACTGGTCAGGTGGAGCGCATCAGCGACATGAACCATCAGGTGGCGACGGCGACGGAAGAGCAGTCGGCGGTGACGGAAGAGATTAACCGGAACGTGCAGGGGATTTCTGATCTGGCCCGTGCCACCGCGGGGGAGGTCAGGGCGTGCCGCGAGGATTGTCAGACGTTGCAGCGGTTGGCCGATGATTTGGCGCGGCAGATGGGTGGCTTCAAGCTGAGCTAAAAGATCAAGATCAAAAGATCGCAGCCTTCGGCAGCTCCTACATTGGAATGCGTTTCCCTGTAGGAGCTGCCGAAGGCTGCGATCTTTTTTGTGGCCGTTACACCGATCTATTGCTGATCAAAACCACTCATCCTGCATCCCAAGACACACATCATCCCGAGCCTCAAGAATCGCCAATTCATGGTGGCAACCCGGCACTTCCCACGTCAGAAAATACCGCGCCGCCTGCAGCTTGCCTTTATAGAAGCTCACATCCGCCACATTCCCTTTGGCCAACCCTTCCTCGGCGCGAATCGCCTGCTCCAACCAGCGCCAGCCAATCACCGTGTGCCCGAACACTTTCAGGTACAGCGCCGAGTTCGCCAGGCTGCTATTAACCTTGCCTTGCCCCAAATCCGTCAGCAGGCCAATGGTCACCGTTTGCAGGCGCGCCACCAATTTCTCCAGCGGCTCACGCAGCGCGGTTAAAGATTCATACGCTTGAGCGCGCTCGGCGGTATCGGCAATCAGACGGATCAATTGCTTGAGCCCCGCACCACCGTTCTGTGCCAGTTTGCGTCCCAGCAAGTCCAGCGACTGAATGCCATGAGTGCCTTCATGAATCGGGTTCAAACGGTTGTCGCGGTAGTACTGCTCAACCGGATATTCGCGGGTGTAACCGTGGCCGCCAAGAATCTGGATGGCCAGTTCATTGGCCTTCAGGCAAAACTCCGACGGCCAGGATTTGACGATCGGTGTCAGCAAATCCAGCAGCTCATGGGCCTGTTTGCGCTCGGCTTCAGTCTCAAGCGTGGTGGTGTCGTCAAACAGTCGCGCCGCGTACAACCCAAGGTCGAACGAGCCTTCGACGTAGGCTTTCTGGGTCAGCAACATGCGTTTGACGTCGGCATGTTGAATGATCGCCACCGGCGCGGTGTTCGGGTCCTTGCTGTCCGGCACGCGACCTTGCGGACGCTCGCGGGCGTACTCCAAAGAATACAAATACCCGGCGTAACCGAGCATCACCGCGCCCATGCCGACGCCGATCCGCGCCTCGTTCATCATCTGGAACATGTAGCTCAAGCCATGATGAGGCTTGCCCACCAGATAGCCGACACACTCGCCGTTGTCGCCGAAGTTCAGCGCGGTGGACGTAGTACCGCGCCAGCCCATCTTGTGGAACAGCCCGGCCAGCAGTACATCGTTGCGTTTGCCCAGACTGCCGTCATCGTTGACCAGAAACTTGGGCACGATGAACAGCGAAATCCCTTTCACCCCGGCCGGTGCGTCCGGCAATTTCGCCAGCACCATGTGCACGATGTTTTCCGACAGCGGATGATCACCGCCGGAGATGAAGATCTTGTTGCCCTTGAGTCGATACGTGCCGTCAGACGCAGGCTCGGCGCGGGTACGAATATCCGACAGCGACGAGCCGGCATGCGGTTCGGTCAGCGCCATGGTGCCGAAGAAACGACCGTCGATCATCGGTTGCAGGAAGCGCTGTTTCTGCTCCTCTGTGCCAAAGCTTTCGATCAGGTTCGCCGCGCCCATGGTCAGGAACGGATAAGAGGTCGACGCCGCGTTGGCCGACTGAAAATGCGCAAAGCAGGCCTGGGACAACAGCGTAGGAAGTTGCATCCCGCCCGCGTCGAAACTGCGCGCGGCGTTGAGGAAACCGGCTTCAAGGAAGGCATCCACCGCCGGTTTCACTTCCGGAATCAGAATCGCCTGACCGTCCTCATAGCGCGGCTCGTTCTCGTCGCCCTTGCGGTTATGCGGAGCAAAGAACTTCTCGGCGATGGTGCGGGCGGTGCCGATGGCAGCATCGAAGGTCTCGCGGTTGTGCTCGGCGAAACGCTCGCGCTGGGTCAGGCCCTCGGCATCAAGGACTTCATACAGCTCGAAAGCCAGATTGCGGGAGCTGAGCAACGTCTCGGACATGGCGGCCTACCTTTTTTTGGAATGGGCCGAGTCTAGGCGTGGGAAGGGTGGACTGAACAGGATGATTGATGAGCGTGATGGAGAAGCAAAAGATCGCAGCCTGCGGCAGCTCCTACAGAGAAACACGATCCCCTGTAGGAGCTGCCGCAGGCTGCGATCTTTTGATCTTGCTTCTAAAAACCCGGCGCCCATCGCGGGTGCCTGGTTTTGTTGCGATTTAGCCGATAGTCATCAAGCTCGCATTACCACCCGCCGCAGCAGTGTTAACGCTCAACGCCCGCTCGATCACCAGACGTTCCAGCGCAATGTTGGTCTCGCCTTGCGACAAACCATGAACCCCAACAATCGCTCCGGCACGCTTGGCCACTTGCTGGCAGACCGCACGCAACTGATCGGAATGGCCGTGATGCAGAACCGCATCAAACAGCACTTCGTCCTTGCTCCAGTCGGAAACCAGCTTGATCTTCGCCTGAACTTCCTTTGGCAGACGTGCGAACAACGCCTTGGTCAATTCAGCTTCCGGCCACACTGCCGAGCCACCTACGGCCAATACCGCCGCCAGTTGAGCCAGCAGATCGCCTTCGACTTCCGCCAGGCACAGCACGTGTTCGCGCGGCAGGATGGCGTAGCTGTTGCGCTCGCCGGTCGGGCCGGCCAGAACACGGGTGATCCCACTTTGCGATTGCGCCGCGAACTGCACGCACAGGGTGCTCAGGTCGGCAAACTTGTTGCTGTCAGCCCAGGCTTGCAGGGCCTTCAGCGGTTTGCTCATGGCATCACGCAGACGAACGTCCGGCGCAGCGATAGCGTCGCCGCGAGCGAAGGATTGTTCGATTGCATCGGTAGGACGCGTCGACAGCAGACGGTACAGATACAGCGGACCACCTGCTTTCGGGCCGGTGCCCGACAGGCCTTCGCCACCGAACGGCTGCACGCCGACCACAGCACCGACAATGTTGCGGTTCACGTAGACGTTACCGGCGTTGACGTTGTCGATCACCTTGGCGATGGTCTCGTCGATGCGGGTGTGCACGCCCAGCGTCAGGCCGTAGCCGGAAGCGTTGATCTGACCGATCAGCTGATCGATGTCTTTGCGCTTGTAGCGAACCACGTGCAGCACCGGACCGAAGATCTCCCGTTGCAGTTCGTCGAAGCTTTCCAGCTCGATCAGCGTCGGCATCACGAAGGTGCCGCGTTTGACTTCTTCGGTGTTGGCAATGGCCACCTGGTACACGCTGCGACCTTTGTCACGCATGCCCTGGATGTGCTTCTCGATACCGGCCTTGGCTTCGGCGTCGATCACCGGGCCAATGTCCACGGACAGCCGCTCAGGGTTGCCGAGACGGCATTCCGCCATGGCACCTTTGAGCATTTCGATGACACGGTCAGCGGAATCTTCCTGCAAGCACAGCACACGCAGCGCCGAGCAACGTTGACCGGCGCTGTCGAAGGCCGAGGACACCACGTCGATCACAACTTGTTCGGTCAGTGCCGAGGAGTCGACGATCATCGCGTTTTGGCCACCGGTTTCGGCGATCAGCGGAATCGGGCGACCTTGAGCATCCAGGCGACCGGCGACGTTTCGTTGCAGCAAGCGAGCGACTTCAGTGGAACCAGTGAACATCACGCCTTTGACCCGATCGTCACCGACCAGACGAGCGCCAACGGTTTCGCCACGGCCCGGCAACAGTTGCAGCACGCCTTCCGGAATCCCGGCTTCGAGCAGCAAACGCACGGCCTGAGCAGCTACCAGCGGGGTTTGTTCCGCAGGTTTGGCCAAGACCGGGTTGCCGGCAGCCAGGGCAGCAGCGACTTGGCCGCTGAAGATGGCCAGCGGGAAGTTCCACGGGCTGATGCACACCACCGGGCCCAATGGGCGGTGGGCGTCGTTGGTGAAATCGTTGCGCGCCTGCACGGCGTAATAACGCAGGAAGTCCACGGCTTCACGTACTTCGGCGATGGCGTTGGCGAAGGTCTTGCCGGCTTCGCGAGCCAGCAGGCCCATCAGCGGTTGAATCTCGCCTTCCATCAAATCAGCGGCACGTTCCAGAATCGCGGCACGTTCGGCGGGCGGAGTGGCCTGCCAGATCGGCGCGGCGCTCAAGGCGCACTGGATCGCATTGTCGACGTCTTCGACGGTCGCTTCCTGCACATGGCCGACCACATCACGCAGATCGGACGGGTTCAAAACCGGCGCAGGCGTTTCGCTGCTGGAGGCGCAACCGAGCATCGGCGCAGCTTTCCAGTGGTTGTGAGCAGTGGCCAGCAGGGCGCAGGACAGCGAAGCCAGACGATGTTCGTTGGCCATGTCGATGCCGCTGGAGTTGGCGCGCTCGGCACCATAAAGATCACGCGGCAGCGGAATACGCGGGTGCGGCAGGCCGAAGCCGCCTTCCAGCGTCGCCATCTGCTCGATGCTGGCCACTGGATCGGCCACCAGCTCCTGAATCGAAATAGATTGGTCGGCGATGCGGTTGACGAACGAGGTGTTCGCACCGTTTTCCAGCAGACGACGTACCAGGTACGCCAGCAGGGTTTCGTGAGTACCGACCGGTGCGTACACGCGGCACGGACGGTTCAACTTGCCTTCGGAAACTTTGCCTACAACCTGTTCGTACAGCGGTTCGCCCATGCCGTGCAGGCACTGGAACTCGTACTGGCCGGGGTAATAGTTCTGACCGGCAATGTGATAAATGGCCGACAGGGTGTGGGCGTTGTGCGTGGCGAATTGCGGGTAGATGACTTCCGGCACCGACAGCAGTTTGCGGGCGCAGGCGATGTAGGAAACGTCGGTGTACACCTTGCGGGTGTAGACCGGGTAGCCTTCCAGGCCTTCGACTTGGGCGCGTTTGATTTCGCTGTCCCAGTACGCGCCTTTTACCAGACGGATCATCAGGCGATGACGGCTGCGACGAGCCAGGTCAATCACGTAGTCGATCACATACGGGCAACGCTTCTGATAAGCCTGGATCACGAAACCGATGCCGTTCCAGCCGGTCAGTTGCGGCTCGAAGCACAGGCGCTCCAGCAGATCCAGCGACAGCTCGAGGCGGTCGGCTTCTTCGGCGTCGATGTTCAGGCCGATGTCATATTGCTTGGCTAACAGGGTCAGCGACAGCAGGCGCGGGTACAACTCGTCCATCACGCGCTCGTACTGGGCGCGGCTGTAACGCGGGTGCAGTGCCGAGAGCTTGATCGAAATGCCCGGGCCTTCATAGATCCCACGACCGTGGGACGCTTTGCCGATCGAGTGGATGGCTTGTTCGTACGAGGCCAGGTACTTCTGGGCGTCGTGCTCGGTGAGTGCGGCTTCACCCAGCATGTCGTAGGAATAGCGGAAGCCTTTGGCTTCGAATTTGCTGGCGTTGGCCAGGGCTTCGGCGATGGTTTCGCCGGTCACGAACTGCTCGCCCATCAGGCGCATGGCCATGTCGACGCCCTTGCGGATCATCGGCTCGCCGCTCTTGCCGATGATGCGGCTCAAGGACGACGTCAGGCCGGCTTCGTTGTGGGTGGCGACCAGTTTGCCGGTCAGCAGCAAGCCCCAAGTGGCGGCGTTGACGAACAGCGACGGGCTGTTGCCCAAGTGCGGGTGCCAGTTGCCGGTGCTGATCTTGTCGCGGATCAGCGCGTCACGGGTGCCTTTGTCCGGGATGCGCAGCAGCGCTTCGGCCAGGCACATCAGTGCCACGCCTTCCTGGGAGGACAAGGAAAATTCCTGCAACAGGCCCTGAACAATCCCGGCACGGCCGCCGGCGCTCTTCTGATTGCGCAGTTTTTCGGCAATCGAGGCGGCGAGCTTGTTGGTGGCTTCGGCCATGGCGATCGGCAGGCGAGCCTGCTCGATCAGCATCGGCACCACTTCCGGCTCAGGGCGACGGTAAGCGGCGGTGATCGAGGCGCGCAGCACCGATTGCGGCAGGATGCTTTCGGCGAATTCGAGGAAGCACTGGTGCGCGTGGTCGGCATGGACTTCGCCGGCGTCGTCAGCGTCTTTGCTGATCAAACCGCTCAGCTCGGTCAGGGTTGCACCACCCTCGAGTTTTTCCAGGTAATTGAAAATTGCCTGCTTGATCAGCCAGTGCGGCGTGCGATCAATCGAGGTCGCGGCAGCCTTGAGGCGCTCGCGGGTCGGGTCGTCAAGTTTGACCCCAAGGGTGGTGGTAGCCATATTTTTATCCTCATGTTTGCCACGACCGCGTGGCATCAGCTGGCGGCAAGATTAGCCGTGCAACCGTCGAGGTGCAACCGGGTGCAACCTTTTTTTGTCGGAATAATACGCAGCTCGTCAGGAATTAAATTCCGGTACGAACGTACCGCTCCTGCTTGGTGCTTTTGCTTCTAGCAAAACGCTGGAACTGCCCTAAAAGGGAGCAAAAACAGGCTTTTTTCAGATAAATCCGACTAGGTGCAACTTATTCTCGCGAAACTGGTTGCACCTTATTTGCTTTGTTGAATAGCATTCGCGCCCAAGGTGCAACCGGCTAGAAAGTCAGGTGCACCGGCTGATGGCTTTCCTGGGGAAACATCAGTCATAAATGCGTGGGGCTGGAAATCGTCTGAACAAACATTGTCGTTTGTCGGCGTTTCACACCTCGCCGCTACATAAAAACAAAGCCAGGGCATCACTCGAATGAGCGTAAGCAATCCAACTCTGATCACCTTCGTGATCTACATCGCAGCAATGGTGCTGATCGGCTTCATGGCCTATCGCTCCACCAACAACCTTTCTGACTACATTCTGGGCGGTCGCAGCCTGGGCAGCGTCGTGACTGCATTGTCCGCCGGCGCCTCCGACATGAGCGGCTGGTTGTTGATGGGCCTGCCGGGCGCTATCTACATGTCCGGTCTGTCCGAAAGCTGGATCGCCATCGGCCTGATCGTCGGTGCTTACCTGAACTGGCTGTTCGTCGCCGGCCGTCTGCGTGTGCAGACCGAGCACAACGGCGATGCGCTGACCCTGCCGGATTACTTCTCCAGCCGTTTCGAAGACAAAAGCGGCCTGCTGCGGATCATCTCCGCGGTCGTGATCCTGGTGTTCTTCACCATCTACTGCGCTTCCGGCATCGTGGCCGGCGCCCGTCTGTTTGAAAGCACCTTCGGCATGTCCTACGAGACTGCACTGTGGGCTGGCGCTGCGGCGACGATTGCCTACACCTTCGTCGGTGGTTTCCTGGCAGTGAGCTGGACTGACACCGTACAAGCCACCCTGATGATCTTCGCTCTGTTGCTGACGCCGATCATCGTGCTGCTGGCCACTGGCGGCGTCGACACCACGTTCCTGGCCATCGAAGCACAAGACGCCAGCAACTTCGACATGCTGAAAAACACCACCTTCATCGGCATCATCTCGCTGATGGGTTGGGGCCTGGGCTACTTCGGCCAGCCGCACATCCTCGCGCGTTTCATGGCCGCGGATTCGGTCAAGTCGATCGCTAAAGCACGTCGCATCTCCATGGCCTGGATGATCCTGTGCCTGGGCGGCACCGTCGCTGTAGGCTTCTTCGGTATCGCTTACTTCTCGGCGCATCCGGAGCTGGCTGGTCCTGTGACCGAAAACCACGAACGCGTGTTCATCGAACTGGCCAAGATCCTGTTCAACCCATGGATCGCCGGTATCTTGCTGTCGGCCATTCTGGCTGCTGTGATGAGCACCCTGAGCTGCCAACTGTTGGTGTGCTCGAGCGCACTGACCGAAGACTTCTACAAAACCTTCCTGCGTAAAACCGCTTCCCAGGTAGAACTGGTCTGGGTCGGCCGCATCATGGTGCTGCTGGTTGCCCTGATCGCCATCGCGATGGCCGCTAACCCGGAAAACCGCGTGCTGGGTCTGGTCAGCTACGCCTGGGCCGGTTTCGGCGCTGCTTTCGGTCCAGTTGTCCTGATCTCCGTGATCTGGAAAGACATGACCCGCGACGGCGCACTGGCCGGCATCCTGGTCGGCGCGATCACCGTGATGGTCTGGAAGCATTTCGAACTGTTGGGCCTGTACGAAATTATCCCGGGCTTCATCTTCGCCAGCCTGGCGATCTACATCGTTAGCAAACTGGGCGAGCCTACGAAAGGCATGCTTCAGCGCTTCGCCGCTGCCGAGGCAGATTTCCGCCTGAACAAGTGATGGGGATGAGCTGATGCTCTGACCTTTCGGCGAACATGAAAACGGCCCGCGTCCTTTTGGAGGCGGGCCGTTTTTTTTGCCTGCGCCAGGCCCGAGGTATTGAAGTTCCCCTGTGGGAGCGAGCTTGCTCGCGATAGCGTCGGGTCTGTCGACATCAATGTTGAATGAGCAACCGCAATCGTCGGATCGCCGCCCGGAGCAAGCTCGCTCCCACAGGGGTTGGTGGTGGTTTTGAGGGAAATGTCTGTAGCCACATACACCGATTCTTGAAGGAAAAATCTCTAAAAAAGTAGGGCGAATCTGATTTTATTGTCCCTCCATCAATGCCCCTTGTCGCTCATGCAGAATCGCCCGCCTTCATTCTGCAGAGACACATCGGATGTTCGCTCCTGCCAATCAACCGCGTTTCACGTTGACGATCGACGGCGTCCAGAATGAGCTCAAGGTGCTTGAGTTCACGGGCAATGAAGCCATCAGCCAGCCCTACCGTTTTGACCTGGAACTGGTCAGCGAACGACCGGACATCGAACTCGAAAGCCTGCTGCATCGTCAGGCATTTCTGAGTTTTGATGCGCAGGGTTCCGGCATTCATGGTCAGATTCTTCGCGTTGGCCAAAGCGATTCCGGACAACGCCTGACGGGCTATCAAATCAGTCTCGTGCCGCGTTTGGCCTACCTCGGTCAGCGCATCAATCAGCGAATTTTCCAGCACAAAAGCGTGCCGGCGATCGTCGCGCAAATCCTCAAGGACCATGGCATCCAGCGCGATGCCTTCGAGTTTCGGCTCGGCAGCGACTACTCCCCTCGCGAGTACTGCGTGCAATACGCCGAAAGCGACCTGGCGTTCATCCAGCGGCTGTGTGCCGAGATCGGCATTCACTACCACTTTCAACACAGTCTCGACGGGCACCTGTTGGTGTTTGGTGATGATCAGACGGTTTTCCCTCGTCTGCCCGAGCCGACGCTCTACCTGCCGGGCAGCGGAATGGCGGCGGATGCGCCGGCCATCAAACGTTTCAACGTGCGACTGGAAACCCGGACGACAGCGGTCACCCGTCGCGATTACGACTTCCGCAAACCGCGTCTGCAACTTGAGAGCGGCCTGGACAGCGAGCAGCGTCCAGTGCTGGAGGACTACCACTTTCCTGGCCAATTCACCGACCGCGAACACGGCAAACATCTGGCCCAACGAGCACTCGAACGCCACAACGCGGACTTCCGTCAGGCCGAAGGTCGTGGCGACGAATCGGCGTTGGTCAGCGGGCATTTCCTACACCTGGCCGAGCATCCGCGTCAGGCATGGAATGACCTGTGGTTGATCACCGAAATCGAGCACCGTGGCCGCCAGCCGCAAGTGCTGGAAGAGTCAGTCACCAGCGATGGCCCGGATGATTTCCAGGGCTATCGCAATACCTTTCTGGCGACACCGTGGGACGTTTCGTTTCGGCCTCCACTCGGGCCGGAAAAACCACGCATGCTCGGTTATCAACCTGCCGTGGTCACCGGCCCGACCGACAGTGAAATCCATTGCGACGAGTTCGGTCGGGTCAAGGTTCAGCTGGCTTGGGACCGTGACGGTCAGCTCGATGAACACTCCAGTTGCTGGCTGCGCGTCGCCACCGGCTGGGCGCACGACCGTTATGGCAGCGTGATGATCCCGCGAGTCGGCATGGAAGTGCTGGTGGGGTTCGTCGACGCCGATGCCGATAAACCGCTGGTGATGGGTTGCCTGCCAAACGCCGCAACCCCGGTGCCGCTCGATCTGCCCGCCGACAAAACCCGCAGCATCTTCCGCAGCCAGAGCAGTCCCGGTGGCGGCGGTTACAACGAATTGCGCATCGAGGATCGCAAAGGCGCCGAGGAAATCTACCTGCGCGCCCAGCGAAATTGGACTCAGCACGTACTGAATGATCAACAGGTGCAGGTCGATAACGCCCGCAGCATCGTCGTCACCGGCACTGCTCGCCATGAGCTGAAGGCCGACGAGCAACGCATCACTCACGGCCAGCGCCAGACCGAAGTGAAGCTGGATGATCACCTGGTGGTGGTCGGTGACCGGCACATTCGGGTGACCAGCCAGGCGCTGAATGCCAGTCAGCAATTCCATGTCAGCGCCGGTCAGCAAGTGGTGATCGACGGCGGGGCCAGCGCGACGATTCAGGCGGGCGGGCAGTGGATCAACATCGGTCCCGGCGGGATCTTCAGCAGCGTACCGATTCAGGTGGGGGGCGCGTTGATGCCGGCCATGGCAGCTGCGCCGGCCTTGCCGGATACGCCGCTGAAGCTCGCCGCCGCCCCGGCGGCGCTGCTAAGTGCCGCACAGATTCTGAGCCTGAAAAGCGACGCGCCGTTCTGTGAGGAATGTGAGCGCTGCAAGGAGGGTGTCTGTGCAGCCTGATGCCTTGTCACCCCACGCCTGGTTGGATCGCCAACCGCTCAAGCCTTCGGAGCAGTTGTTCGCGGTTTTCAGCAGCGCGAGCGCCGCTGAACCGTTTAAAGCCTGGCAGCGTTCGATCTCCGCTCAAGCACCCAGTCCGATCTGGGCCGACACCGCTTACGCCGAGTGGGAACCGGTAATGCCCTATGTCGGAATCGACGCTGCTGGCAGTGAGTTTCTGCAGTGGGTCGCCATGACTGAGTCTCGCGACTGGGGTTGGCTGGCGGTTTCTACTGCCTCTCGAGAAGTGCTGGTCGAGCATTTGCGCAGCCTTACCCAAGTCCTCCTGCCCAACGGTAATGCGGTGTTTTTTCGCTTTTGGGATGGGCGTTATTTGCTGTCGATCCTTCAGTCTGCCGAGGTTAACGCTACGCAGTTAATGCCTGTGATCGGGCGCTGTTTGATCAATGGCCAGCCGCTCGAAATCGGTGGTAATGCGCTGAAAACCTCCCGCTTGTTTCCGTGGTGGGAGGTTTCTGAATCGCTGCTTAAACACCTCGCCTCGGAGTCCGCGACAACCCGCGTCAACAATTTGCTGAAGTGGTTGAGTGAAGACCGCCCTGATCTCTATGAGGCGTTTTCCATGAGCGTGTTGCGTCACAAGGTCGCGAGCTTTCTTGAGGCGCCGGACCTGCCGAAAGTACCGAAACAAGCGTTGGTGGATTACCTGATGGCGGAGCTGAACTGATGGATCAGATTGTGCGTATCGAGCAGGAGCTCGACAGTTTTCCGGACACCCTTTCCCTTTACCGCGAACAGTTGAAGCACTGGTTCAGTCGGGCGGCGGACAAGGCCAGTCACGCGGCTGATTTGCCTTCGTTGATGGGGATGGAACGGATCATTCGTTTCGGCAATTCCAGCACCGTCGTGAGCAGCGGCGATGACGATTTTTCCTCTACCGTCGTGCAATGCCCGAAGGGTGGAAAGCTAGAGATCGAGAGCAAGTTTGAATCGGTTTATGACATCCCCGTGGGGAATATTCTGGTTGATGTGATTGCGCTTGAGAGCGGCGAAACGACGCTTGTCACGCTTGATGAAAATGGCAAAGGGACGTTCAAGGGGGACGAGGGCAAGTTCTACCGCATTCACGTCCACAACGAAGTCACACCGCAGCAAGTTGAAGATCTTTTCTCTTCCTATAACGGCCTGACGAAGGAACTTGAGAAATGGCTGCGTGATGAATGGAAGACGTTTAAACCGAAGTGGTCGGAATCTTCTTCGGTTGCTGTAGGCAATGGAATGCTCGCGGGAAGTTGGGCGGCAATCGAGGGCGTGTGGGACGGCATCGGCCTGCTTTCGGACATCCTCAAGGATCCCGGGAAGTTTGGTGAGCGGTTGGGCGAGAGCGCCGCAGAGCTGAAGAACCTCGCGGAAACCGCCCCCGATGTCATGGAAAAAGCCCAACTGCTGGCCAGTGACGAAGCGGCGCTATGCCTGCTGTTACGCACCGCCAGCCTCTGGTTGGACATGCTGCCGCCCGGCGAGATCGCCGGCAAAACCGCCGAAGCCGTGTCGACGATGGTGGTGCAGCTGTTGATCGATATCCTGATTGGCATCGTTCTGACGTTCGCTGCGGCAGGGGCCGGTATCGCCTATTTGACAATGCGCCTGGCTAATCGAGCTGCGCAATTACTCAGCGCTGTTCTGCGCCTCGTCAAAGCGATTTTCGCGATCATCGATGGCTTTATTAGCTACGTCGACCGCTACAAAAAAGTCGCCGCGAGGGGCATCGCGGCCGGTATGAAAAAAGGCCGGATGCAACTGCGCTGGGATGCCAAGCGCAATACCACGCTCAAGCAAAACGAACACCACGACAACGTCCCGGATCAGGCGAAAAACCCCAACGGCGACAGCGCCGATTCCGTTGATAAAACCGCCACCAACAAATGCCCGGTGTCGATGGTCACGGGCGAGGAACTGCTCACGCTGACCGACGGTGCGCTGGACGGGGTTTTGCCGTTCGACTTCACCCGGCTCTATCGCACCAGTGCGGTGGAGATCGATTGCGGGCTCGGATTCGGCTGGAGTCACAGCCTCGCCCATCGCCTGGAAATCGATGGCGAGACCGTCATCTGGATCGACCACGAAAACCGTCGTACGACTTTTCCGCTGCCAAACAGTGAACGCCCGGCGATCCACAACAGTCTGTCGCGGGCAGCGATTTATCTGAGTGACGAGCCGGAAGAACTGATCCTCGCCCAGGCTGGCGAAGACGCGCGGTTCTATCACTTTCATAACGGTCGGTTGACGACCATCAGTGACGCTTACGACAACCGTTTGCGTATCACTCGCGACCGACAAGACCGCATCAAACGCCTCGACAATGGTGCCGGCCGCGCCTTGCTATTGCGCTATGACCGCAGCCATTTGGTCGCCGTCGACTATCAGGTTTTTGTCCCGGCCCAGACCCTCGACGAGGCTTGGCACACCGAGCAGACACTGGTCAGTTACAGCTACGACGAACGCGATCAACTGATCGAAGCAACCAATGCCGCTGGCGAAAGCGAGCGCTACGACTACGACGATCAGCACGTCATCCTGCAGCGGCAACTGACCGGTGGGGCGAGTTTCTTCTGGGAGTGGGAACGGTCCGGCAAGGCGGCACGATGTGTGCGGCATTGGGCGTCGTTTTCGCAGATGGACACGCGTTACGCCTGGGATGACAAGGGCAGTGTCACCGTCCAGAACATCGATGGCAGTGAAGAGGTTTACGTCCATGACGACCGGGCGCGGCTGGTGCGCAAGGTCGAGCTGGATGGTGGCGAACACCTCAAGGCCTACGACGATCAAGGTCGGTTGCTTGCCGAGCAGGATCCGCTCGGCGCCATCACCGAATACCGTTACGACGAAGTCGGACGATTGGTTGCGCTGATTCCGCCGGAAGACGAGCCGACGGCCTACGAGTACCGCAACGGTTTCCTGCACGCGCGGCACCGCGGTAAAGCCGTGTGGAAATATCAGCGCAATGCTCAGGGCGACATCACCGAAGCGACCGACCCCGACGGCCATGTCAGCCACTATCACTACGATGAGAAAGGGCTGCTGCTGTCAATCCGTTACCCGGACACCAGCCGGCATGTCTTTGCCTGGAATGGCTTGGGGCAGTTGGTTGAGGAAACGCTGCCGGATGGTGGTGTGCGGCGGTTTTCCTACGATGCATTAGGGCGGCAGATTACCCGTCAGGACGAACACGGCGGCGTTACCCAGTACCAATGGGATGCCGTTGGCCGACTGATCCAGACCACGCTTCCTACAGGCGCCAGCCGCGCGTTCAGCTACAACGCCTACGGCAAGATCACCGCCGAACGCGATGAACTGGGTCGCGTCACCCGCTACGAATACGTCGACGATCTGCACCTGGTCAGCCGTCGCATCAATCTCGACGGCACCCAGCTGAAGTACCGCTACGACAACGCCCAGCTGTTACTCACGGAAATCGAAAACGAATCCGGCGAAAAATATCTCCTGGACTACACGCCCAACGGCTTGATCCGACAGGAAACCGGATTCGACGGCCAACGCACGGCGTACGCCTACGACCTCAACGGCCAGTTGCTGGGGAAAACCGAGTTCGGGGAGGACGGTTCGCAGCTGGTGACGGCTTATGAGCGGGATTCGGCAGGGCGGTTGCTGGTCAAAACGTTGCCCGACGGCATCAAGGTTGAATACCGCTACGACAGCCTCGGCCGGTTGGTCAGCGTCGACGACGGTCACGATCACCCGCTGGAGTTCGAATACGACCAGCAAGACCGCCTGATCACCGAGCACCAAGGCTGGGGAACCTTGCGCTATGGCTACGACGCCTGCGGCGAGCTCAATCGCCTGCGCCTGCCGGACGGCAGCAAACTCGACTACCACCACGCCAAGGGCGGTGCGCTGACGGCCATCGACCTCAACGGCGCGCGACTCACCACTCACCAATTCGCCTTCGGTCGCGAACAGCAACGCCAGCAGGGGCAGGTGCTCAGCGAATATGCCTACGACGATCAGGGCCGATTGAAGGCCCACGCTGTCAGTCAACAGCATCAAACGCTGTATCGCCGCGACTATGCCTACAGCGCCAACGGCAATCTCGACAGCATCGCCGACACCCGTCACGGCCAACGCAATTACCAGTACGACCCGCTCAATCGCCTGACTCGCGTGCGCCACACCCGAGACGATCCACCGGAAAGCTTCGCCCACGACCCCGCCGGCAACCTGCTGATGCAGGACCGCCCCGGCGCCGCGACCGTCAAGGGCAATCGCCTGCTGATGCAAGGCGACCGCCATTACGACTACGACGCCTTTGGCAACCTGATCCGCGAACGCCGCGGCACCGCGCAAAAACTCGTCACCGAATACCGCTACGACTGCCAGCACCGCTTGGTCGGCGTCACGACCCCGGACGGCCGCAGCGCCAGCTACCGCTACGACGCCTTCGGCCGCCGCATCAGCAAAACCGTGGACGGCAAAACCACCGAGTTCTTCTGGCAAGGCGACAACCTCATCGCCGAAAGCAGCCGCGAGCACTACCGCAGCTACGTCTACGAACCCGGCAGCTTCCGCCCACTGGCCATGCTCGACGGCAAAGGCCCACGCAAGGCTTGCCCGTTTTACTACCAGCTCGATCACCTGGGTACGCCGCAGGAACTCACCGATTTTGGCGGCGAGATTGTCTGGTCGGCGAAGTACAACGCTTACGGCAAGGTCACTCGTCTGGCGTTTGGTGGGGGAGAGCAACTCGATCAGCCGTTGCGGTTTCAGGGGCAGTACTTCGACGCTGAGAGTGGTCTGCATTACAACCGGCATCGGTACTATGATCCGGAAGTTGGTCGGTATCTGACGCCGGATCCGATCAAGTTGGCGGGTGGGTTAAACCAGTATCAGTACACGCCGAATCCGACGGGGTGGGTTGATCCGTTGGGGTTGAGCGGGAATTGCCCGCCACCGAATAAGCCCCGGTGTGGGGCGCCGGATGATACGACTGGCGCGAGGGTTGATGAGGGGGAGCCGCAGTTCCCGAAGCTGACGGGTGAGCAGCGGCGAGAAAGGATTGGGCTTCTTAAGGAGGAGGTTGCTAAGCGCTGGGTTGAGCGGTTTGAGAAAAAGTACCCTGGAATGCATTCCATAGGTAAGCATAGTGTCGAGGTTCCTGATGCGGTAATTCGACAGCGTTCGGTAGACGGTACGGATCCTATAACTAAAATTCCCCATAGAGAAAATAGAGGAAACTTAAGCTCGCAATATAAAAGCTGGAACTTGCAAATGCATACGTTGAACGATGATATGACAAGGGTTGTTCGAGGGCTTCCGCGATTCACTGGAAAAGATGTCAATGGCTACAATGTGGTTAGAAGGGAGAATAAAGATGTCGGACGAGGGTATAAGCCAAACAAAAAAGACCCTGAAAATCCGCAACTGTTTGAAAGCATGCACGGTTCGGAAACAAAATTTAGTAAAGGTAGAAAACCTAAGCCGTTTACATCTCATCCGGTGATAATTAAATGATTAAAGATCCATATTTAGATCAACCATACGCGCCAACAGTGCGTGAAGTCATAGGCGATTTTGATATTTATGATAGGGAGCACACTCTTGGTCTAGAGCTCGAGAAATACGACATTAACCTTTCTGCTGATAGAAGGATGCTTGCGAGAAATTATATTCTAGTTAGCTACGATTTTTTGAGTTATAGGCATAAGTTTTTGCTGATGGCTGTCCTTGAGTCTGCACTACAAGATGAGTCTTATGATTTTCAGGCATTACTAGAACATGACTGCGAAAGCACCAATCTCTTTCCATGTGGCTGGGATGAAATGAAAAATCCTCGTGCGTTTTTTGAAGATATTTACAGTGTTTTAAGCGATGAGTGGAAAGGTCAGCTGCTAAAGGCGAGCCTTGAGGATCAATCCACTTGGTGAGATGACGTCAGTGATGTTGGAACGAAATTTCTGGGCAAGGTCGTCGGAAGTTTCCTTCAATCCGCGGCGGTTTCCATGAACTGGTTTGAAATGCATTCCATCGATAGTCTCTGGTGGTCACTGAAAATTCAGTGGCGGGGTGTAGGAACCCTTCAATACTAGAGAGGACGCTTTGGCGTCGACACCTGAATTGCGGCCATCAACGTGCGTCCGTAAGATCAGTTGCGGCGGCTGTGCGCGGGCACGCTTCGGTGTGGTCGAGTTCTCTGGTCTCGATATTCCTACCCCGCGTATAGCTGCCACCCAAGCCTGTAGGAAGGCCGATGGTAGCTCCACTTCTACCAGAGGTTTAAAAATGAAAAGTATTCATCCCGATCCACCCTATGAAAAACCAATTCCCCATCCCAAAAACCGTTTCATGGCACTCACCAGCAATTGCGACGACATGCCAACCCTGTTCGTCGACACCCAAGCGCCGCTGGATGTTTTGTATGACGCTGCCAACTACCGAATTCGTGCCGTCACCCAAGTGATGGAGAACTTGTCCATGCGCGGTTCGATCGAGTGTCAGTCCTTCATTCTTAGTGATTTTGCTTTGCTCTGTGCCATTCCGTTGCGGGATGGGTGTGATGTACTGGATGTTCTTGGGCGGCGGTTGCGGGCGCGGTCTTCGGAGTAGGGCTGCTAAAAGAGCATTCCCACGTTCTGCGTGGGAATGCAGCCCGTGACGCTCAGCGTCACATCGGTGTCAGGCCCGAAATCGGCAGTGTGGCTCTGACCTGAATGGTGGGTTTTCAGAAGCTTATTCGGTAATGAATTGATCCTGGGTCTTGATAAAGGCGTCAAACGCCGGCGAGTTGTAAACGTTCAAGCATCCATGCATTACCAGCTTTTTGTCCGAGTATTTGCTGACAGATGAAGTGTTGTCGAAAGCGTTAAATACGTAGGCTTGGGTATCCCTGTAAGGGTCATGTATGACCTTCAAGGTTTCTTCATCCTGAACCACGGTATGCATACCGTTACCCATGAAGGAGTAAGCACCCGCCGATCGCCCGATGTCTGCTTGCAACTCGGACGTTTCTTTAAAGTGCTTGAGAATGCAATGGCTAAGCCCGTAATTTTTTAAGGATTGGCGCGCCTCTGCCATGTGCGACTCGTCAGCAAACACGTGGCTTGCCGACAGTAAATAAACAAACGCCGACCATAGAATTGGCATCGGTTTTTTGACTCCCTGTCATTGGTTGGGGTGAGTGTGTCGCTCGGTGGGTCGGGAGTATGTGCCGGTCGCACGCGCCCTCGCCAGCGGGTTTTCGTCAGGCCGCTCGGCTGCCACCCCTGACGTTCGCCGCTGTACAAGGTAAACTTCCCGCCCTTCGCAGGAGCAGCCATGAATTATCGTCACGCCTTCCATGCCGGCAATCACGCCGATGTGTTCAAACACCTGACTTTGACCCGCATCATCGCTTTGATGTCGCGCAAGGAGCAGCCGTTTGCCTATCTCGACACTCACGCCGGCATTGGTCTGTATGACCTGCAGGGTGATCAGGCGAGCCGTACCGGTGAGTACCTGGAAGGTATTGCGCGTTTGTGGGATCAGCCGGATCTGCCGGCGTTGACCGCTGATTACATGAAGGTGCTGCACGACATGAACCCGGATGGCCAGTTGCGCTATTACCCGGGGTCACCGGAGTTGGCGCGGCGTCTGACGCGGCCGCAGGATCGGGTGATGCTGAACGAGAAGCATCCGGAAGACGGTTTGCTGCTCAAGGACAACATGGCCGGTGACCGTCGGGTGAAGGTGCATCTGGGTGAAGGCTGGCATGTGCCGCGTGCGATGTTGCCGGTGCAGGAGAAGCGGGCGGTGATGTTGATTGATCCGCCGTTCGAGCAACTGGATGAGATGCAGCGCTGTGCGGCGTCGCTGAAAGAGGCGATTGGCCGGATGCGGCAGACCGTGGCGGCGATCTGGTACCCGGTGAAGGACCAGCGCATGTTGCGTCGTTTTTATCAGGATCTGGCGGGTACGGGCGCGCCGAAGTTGTTGCGGGTCGAGTTGCTGGTGCATCCGCTGGATACGCCGAACAGTCTGAATGGCTCGGGGCTGGCGATTGCGAATCCGCCGTGGGGTCTGGAAGAGGAATTGCGTGAGTTGCTGCCGTGGTTGTCCAAGAAGTTGGGGCAGACACAGGGTGGGTGGCAGATGGATTGGTTGATTGCCGAATAGGGTAAATCGACAAGCAAGATCAAAAGATCGCAGCCTCGTTTCACTCGACAGCTCCTACAAGGGAATGCGTAACCCCGTAGGAGCTGTCGAGTGAAACGAGGCTGCGATCTTTTGCTTTTTGGGGGTTAAATCGGGCAAGTCACGCCTGTACCGCCAATCCCGCAATACCCTTCAGGGTTTTTCGCCAGGTATTGCTGGTGATAAGCCTCGGCGAAGTAGACCGTCGGCGCTTCTTCGATTTCGGTGGTGATGGTGCCTTTGCCAGCCTTGGTCAACTCGGCCTGGAAAACCTGCTCACTGTGCTTGGCGGCTGCCAACTGAGTGGGGTTGGTGGCGTAGATCACCGAACGGTACTGCGTGCCGATGTCATTGCCCTGACGCATGCCTTGGGTGGGGTTGTGCAATTCCCAAAACATCTTCAGCAGCGCTTCGTAGCTGACTTTTGCCGGCTCGTAGACCACCAATACCACTTCGCTATGGCCGGTCAGGCCCGAGCAGACTTCTTCATACGTCGGGTTCGGCGTGAAACCACCGGCGTAACCTACCACCGTACTGACCACACCTTCACGCTGCCAGAACTTGCGTTCCGCGCCCCAGAAGCATCCGAGGCCGAAGATCGCGAAATCCACATCGGTGACGAACGGGCCCAGCAGCGGGGCATCGTGGACGAAGTGTTTTTCCGGCAGGTTCATTGGGGTTTCGCGGCCAGGCAGAGCTTGTTCTTTAGTCGGGAGCACGTTTTTGTTCACCAGAATTTCCGAGCGCAAGACCATGATCAGTCCTCTCAGTCAGGTTGGATGTAAATAAACAGACCACCAGTGTGCCCAATGATGCCAAGTTAATCACTACTCCTGTGGGAGCGAGCTTGCTCCGGGCGTCGTTCCGACGATAGCAGTATCAGTCGACATCAATGCTGACTGACACGGCCTCATCGCGAGCAAGCTCGCTCCCACAGGGTTTTGTGTCTTGGCAGAAAGAGCCTTCAGCCTTATTCAGGCGATCGGGCCGCGCGGATAGCGCTTGAGCTTTTCGATCAGCTCTACGCCGGGGATCGGACGGTCGAACAGGTAACCCTGGCCGACGTCGCAGCGGTGACGGCGCAGGAAAGCCAACTGCTCGGCGGTTTCGATGCCTTCAGCCACGACCTTGAGTTTCAGGTTGTGGGCCATGGCGATCACCGCGGAGGTAATTTCCATGTCGTCCTGGTTGTCCGGGATTTCGTGGATGAAGCTTCGATCAATCTTAATGATGTCGATCGGGAATTTTTTCAAGTAACTGAGCGACGAGTAGCCGGTGCCGAAGTCATCCATGGCCAGGGTCAGGCCCAGACGCTTGAGTTGATCGAGCTGCAAATGGGTGTCTTCGGTGGCTTCCAGCAGCAGGCCTTCGGTGAGTTCGAGTTCCAGCAGGTTTGCCGGCAGCGCCTCTTCTTTGAGGATGTTGGCGATGGACGACACCAGGTCTGGGTCGGAGAACTGCTTAGGCGACAGGTTGATTGCCACCTGAAGATTGCCCAGGCCAGCGGCGGTCAGGTCTTTGCTCATGCGGCAGGCTTGGCGGGCGATCCATTTGCCGATGGGAATGATCAGCCCGGTTTCTTCGGCGACGCTGATGAACTGGTCCGGGCGGATCATGCCTTTTTCCGGATGGTTCCAGCGCAGCAGCGCTTCCATCCCCAACAGGCGACCGCTGCGCAGGCAAAGCTTGGGCTGGTAGAACACGTCCAGCTCATTCTGGGTCAGGGCGCGACGCAGGTTGTTTTCGACGAACAGTTTGTAGCTGGCTTCTGCGTTCAGCGCTTCGGTGAACACCTGAACCTGGTGTTTTCCGTTGGCCTTGGCCTTGTGCAGCGCGAGGCCGGCGTTGCGCATCAGGGTTTGCGGATCGCGACCGTGCAACGGTGCGCAGGCCAGGCCCACGGAGCCGGTGACGCTGATCAGCTGGTTGTCGACGAACATCGGCTTGTCGAGGGTCGCCAGCAATTGATTGGCGATCTGTTGGCCCGCACGCAGATCGGTGTCGTCCAGCAGCACGGCGAATTCGTTACTGGCGAACCGCGCCAGGCTGCCACTCGGGCTCAGGCTGTTGCGCAGGCGTCGGGCCAGGCTGATCAGCAGTTTGTCGCCGGTCTGGTGGCCGAGGCTGTCGTTGATCCGTTTGAAATTGTCGATGTCCACCAGCAACAAGCTGATCGGGGTATCGCTGTCTCGGGCGAAACGTTCATCGAGGTTGCGGATGAAGGCCGGGCGGTTGCCGAGGTTGGTCAGGTTATCGGTGTAGGCCAGGCGCTCGATGCGCTGCTGGGCGAGCTTGGTCTGGGTGATGTCTTCGTAAATGCCGATGTAATGCGTCAGCTCGCGGTTGTCGCCGTAAACCTTGGAAATCGACAACTGGCCCCAGTAGGGTTCGAGGTTTTTACGGCGGCTTTTGAATTCGCCTTGCCAGCTGTTGCTCTTGGCCAGCGCCGAGGGCGCGTCGAATAACAGTTCGCTGAGGTTTTCCAGTGCCGGCAGTTCCGACAGCCGCTGGCCGTGGACTTCTTCGGTGGTGTACTGGGTGATCGCCGTGAAGCTCGGGTTGACGTATTCCACCACGCCATCGCAATTAACCAGCAAAAAGGCGTTGGCGCTTTGCTCTACCGCACGCTGGAACAGGTGCAGGGCGCTGGTGGCGGTGCGGCGGTTGTGGTTGTTGATGACTTGGGCAAACTGATCCGCCAACTCACCGGCGAAAGCAATTTCGTCCGATTGCCAGGCGCGGGGCGTACCGGTCTGTTCCAGACACAGCACGCCGACCACTTGGCCGTCGACGCGAATACTGGCGTCGAGCATCGCATTCACATCACGCGAGCGCAGGTGTTCGGCCATTTCCCGGGTGCGCGGGTCGCGCATGGCGTTGTGGGCGTCGATGGCGCGGCCGGTGTGCAAGGCTTCCACGTAGTCGGGGAAGTGACTGACGTCGATCGACTCAGGCAGCAGGTATTCCTGGCTGGCGCGGTGATAGGCCGAAATTGGCACTAGCAGTGAACCTTCGAGGTTCCACAGGCTGGCGCAGTCGATTTCGTAAATGTTACAGGCACTGCGAGTAATCAGTTCGGCGGCTTCTTTCAGGGAGTTGTTGCTGCTGTAGCGCTGGCGGGTCAGCAGCAGGATCAAGTCTTGCTGGGCGCGCACCCGGTCCAGGTGCAGAAGCTGTTCCTGCTGGGCGCGCTGATTGAGTTCCAGGGCGATTTGCAGGCGAGAGTTCTGGGTTTCGAGGTCCAGGGCCGGCAGCAGTTGCTCGCCCTCGAACAGGCCGTCGACTACCAGCAGGTAGCCGCGCAGCAAATGTCGATTGTGTTGTTTGTAGGCTTCGCCCAGTTCCAGCAGGTTCAAGGAGCCTGCCGCGGTGTGCAGGGTGTAGCGGATCAGGTAATGCGGGCTTTCAGTGAGTTGTTGCTGTACCGCGTCATGCAGCTGATAGCGCGCTTCGGGCTCCATCAGGCTGGCGTAGGGCGAGCCGACCAGAGCACAGAGCTCCACGGCCGGCAGGCCGAACTGTCGTTCGCAATTGGGATCGAGAAACAGCAGCGCCCAGCTCGCTTCATTCAGCCGTTCGAAACGCAGCATGCCGAGCCGCGAGGGCACAGGCAACTGCGTCACTACCTCGGCCACCATACGGCTGGCGGCATCGGGTTGGCTCTTCATATGGAGGGAAACTCACTTCGAATAGGCTGATCGCGCCGGGCTCTCGCCCTCTTAACTGTTGTCTGCGGCAAGGTTGCATCATTGCGGCACTGACTGACAAGAGACATGAAGGCCAAGCGCTATAAGAATATGTCGGCCGGCGCGAAGATTTCTCCAGCGCTGGGCCGAAAGTAATGTTTTTGACCGAAAAGATCGCAGCCTTCGGCAGCTCCTACGTTGGGATGGTGTACACCCTGTAGGAGCTGCCGAAGGCTGCGATCTTTTGCTTTTTTAACGCAAGGGGATACTGGTGGACTGCAAAAGCTTGCCATCCCGATCGTGAAAATTGACGCGAATCTGTTCGTTATCGACAGTCAGGTGAGCAAAGTTGTCCTCGCTGACCACCTGGCTGGTCAGTTCATGCTGATAGTCGCCAGCGACTGTTCGCGCCAACGGTTGATCGAGGATGAAAGTGGAGGCCTTGGCGTACGGCAGCAGTTTGCTGTTGCACAGGGGGGAGGAGACGATGGTGTGCACCTCGAAGTCCGGGTCCTCGCTGTGGGTCAGGCGACTGGTCAGGGAGCCGTGGACATCGCCGGAAACGAAGAAGACGTTCTTGATGCGGTGTGTACGAATGGTCTCCAGCAGCCGCCGACGTTGTTCGGGAAAGGCTTTCCACGCGTCATCGCCGTGGGCTTTGCGGTCGGGGTAGAACATCACGCTGGTGACCACGAATTTGACCCTGGCCGGGCTGTGAACCAGCCATTTGCACAGGGCCTGTTCCTGCTCTTCGTCGAGGATGCGTCGATCATTGGCCGACAGGTTGCGTCGGGTTCGACTGTCAGTGACAAACCATTCGATATCGCCTTCGGCGAATTGATACCAATAGTGTTCCAGTTTTCTATTTATTTGCCCGTCGGAAAGAAGTTGATGTGCCGGGCTATGACTGGCTTGATACAGCTCATACGCCGCGATGGCGTTTTTGTATAAGTAGGCGTCGGCCTTACTTTCGTTGGCGGGCCAGTTGTCTTCAATTTCGTGATCATCGAGGATCATGTAAGTCGGCACGCCGGACATTAACTTTGCAATATTGGGTTGGGAAAAAGCTGCGCGGTACTTACTGAGTATTTCCTTGTATTCCCGATCGGGAGCAATGACGTTCAGGTCATCGACATAGATTTGATCGCCGGTCATCAACATGGCGCTGATGGGCGGTTCGGCCTGCTGCGCCAGATTAGTGATCGAGGCGAAAATCCTGTCCCCCAGATGCGGTGCAGACGGGACGCCAGCGGTCATGCGCAGGTAACGACATGAACCGACGATATAGGCCCGTGGAATCGTGGCTTTGCTGGACTGCGTGCGAAACCGGTAGATATCCCGCGGCCATTGCAGCGGCAGTTCCTGAACCGTTTCCACGGTGTGCACCGGGCTCATGGGGCTGAACCAGCCTGCCTGGTATTCGTACTCGGTATCGGTGGCAAGGTCGTTGAGTGCAATCACATCGGACATATCACGCAAGATCGTCAACTTTGCAAATACACCTTTGGACCAGCGCTCTTCGCCAGGTCGTCGATAACGAATGCCTGCAAATACCGGTGCGTTGCTTTGAAGTTCTCCGCGCAAGAAGATGCGTGCATGATTAGTTGTAGTGTGGCCAATAATAGGGCCGACAGTCGGTTTGAACATGTTCGAATCCATTCGAATTTATGCTAACTAAGCAAGAGAGGGTAATGAAAGTTTTAGCGATAATTAGTTGAACTAAGCTTAGTTATCGGTTCGCAAAAAATATCGAGAAGAAGTGGACTGGAGTTGTGGGCGACGTAAGCCGCGAATGTAGGAAAGGGGCGTTGGGTGACTTTCTTCCAGGCAAAAAAAGCCCCGCCAAACTGGCGGGGTTGAGGTACGAGCGTGGCGCTCGGAAAACGTGGAACGCGACGGGCCCTCCGGTGAAGGAGGGCCGATCGGTGTTACAGCAGGATGGTGCGGATGTCCGCCAGCAGATCGCTCAGACGCTTGGTGAAGCGTGCAGCAGCGGCGCCGTTGATCACACGGTGATCGTAGGACAGCGACAGTGGCAGCATCAGTTTCGGCTGGAAGGCTTTGCCATCCCAGACTGGCTGGATGGTTGCCTTGGAAACACCGAGGATCGCCACTTCCGGCGCGTTGACGATCGGCGTGAAGCCGGTGCCGCCAATGTGGCCGAGGCTGGAAATGGTGAAGCAGGCGCCTTGCATGTCGTCAGCGGTGAGCTTTTTGTCGCGGGCCTTGGCGGCCAGCACGGCGGCTTCGGCTGCCAGTTGCAACAGGCTCTTCTGATCGACGTTCTTGATGACCGGTACCAGCAGGCCTTCAGGGGTGTCGACCGCGAAGCCGATGTTCACGTACTTCTTGCGGATGATCGCCTTGCCGCTTGGTGCCAGCGAACTGTTGAAGTCCGGCAGTTCCTTGAGCAGGTGCGCGCAGGATTTGAGCAGCAGCGGCAGGATGGTCAGCTTGACGCCAGCCTTCTCTGCAACGGCTTTCTGAGCGATACGGAACGCTTCCAGGTCGGTGATATCAGCCGAATCGAACTGAGTCACGTGCGGAATGTTCAGCCAGCTGCGATGCAGGCTCGACGCGCCGATTTGCATCAGACGGGTCATCGGCACTTCTTCGGTTTCACCGAAGCGGCTGAAGTCCACGACCGGAATCGGTGGGATGCCCGCGCCGCCGGTTGCGCCAGCAGCAGCGGCCGGTGCTTCCTTGGCCTTCTGCATCATGGCTTTGACGTAGACCTGCACGTCTTCTTTCAGGATGCGACCGTGCGGACCGCTGGCGCCGACGGCGTTCAGCTCGACGCCGAATTCACGGGCCAGTTGGCGTACAGCCGGGCCAGCATGAACCTTGGCGCCCGGCTTGGCCGGTGCAGCAGCCGGTGCGGCCGGTGCCGGAGCAGCAGGCGCAGCGGCGGCTGGAGCTGGAGCACTAGGAGCAGCAGCGGCCGGAGCCGGGGCAGCAGCAGGCGCAACGCCTTTGACTTTCAGCTTCAGGATCAGGTCGCCGGTACCGACTTCGTCATCCAGCTTGATGGAAACGCTTTCCACCACGCCAGCGGCAGGCGATGGAATTTCCATGCTCGCCTTGTCGGATTCCAGGGTGATCAGCGACTGATCGGCTTCAACGGTATCGCCGGCCTTGACCAGGACTTCGATGATCTTGGCCTTGCCCGACGAACCGATGTCCGGGACATGAATGTCCTGAACGGTGTCGGCAGCCGGTGCAGCAGGCGCGGCGGCTGGAGCAGCAGCGGCGGCCGGAGCAGGCGCAGCAGCCTGGGCTGGCGCGGCAGCAGCAGGGGCCGCAGCACCTGCCACTTTCAGCGCCAGAATCAGGTCGCCAGTGCCGACTTCGTCGTTGAGCTTGACGCTGATGCTTTCGACCACGCCAGCGGCGGGCGAAGGGATTTCCATGCTGGCCTTGTCGGATTCCAGGGTGATCAGCGACTGATCAGCCTCGACGGTGTCGCCGACCTTGACCTGGATCTCGATGATCTGGGCCTTGCCCGACGAACCGATATCCGGCACGTGCACTTGCTGGGTGGTTGCAGCAGCAGGCGCGGCAGCTGCAGCTGGAGCTGCGGCGGCAGGAGCAGCCGCAGCCGGTTTCGCTTCAGCTTTGGCCGCGGGCGCAGCGGCCGCCGCAGGGGGCGGTGCAGAGGCCGGGGCAGCGGCGCCTTCGACTTCCAGCTCCAGCAGTTCGTCGCCTTCTTTCAGGCGATCACCGATTTTTACTTTCAGGCTTTTGACGATGCCGGCCTTGGGCGCAGGAATTTCCATGCTCGCCTTGTCCGACTCAAGCGTCAGGATGCTCTGGTCGGCTTCGATGCGGTCGCCGACCTTCACAAATAGTTCGATTACTTCACCTTCACCGCTGCCGATGTCAGGTACGCGAATGAGTTCGCTCACAGAGTGTCTCCTCAGCAGTCCAGTGGGTTGCGTTTTTCCGGGTTGATCCCGAACTTGGCGATGGCTTCAGACACCACCTTAGGTTCGATATCACCACGGTCAGCCAAGGCTTCCAGGGCTGCCAACACCACGAAATGACGGTCGACTTCGAAGAAGTGACGCAGCTTCTTGCGGCTGTCACTGCGGCCGAAACCGTCGGTGCCCAGGACTTTGAATTCCTTGGACGGGACCCACTGACGAATTTGTTCAGCGAACAGCTTCATGTAGTCGGTAGACGCGATGACCGGACCTTGACGGCCGTTCAGGCACTCTTCGACATAGCTCAGTTTTGGCTTCTGGCCCGGGTGCAGACGGTTGCTGCGCTCTACGGCCAGGCCGTCGCGACGCAGTTCGTTGAAGCTGGTAACGCTCCACACGTCAGCGCCGACGTTGAACTGTTCACGCAGGATTTTCGCCGCTTCGCGAACTTCGCGCAGGATGGTGCCGGAGCCCATCAGCTGAACGTGGTGCGCCGCTTCGCGGGTGTCTTCCTCGAGCAGGTACATGCCCTTGACGATGCCTTCCTCGACACCGGCCGGCATGGCTGGCTGCTGGTAGGACTCGTTCATCACGGTGATGTAGTAGAAGATGTCCTGCTGCTCTTCGGTCATCTTCTTCATGCCGTCCTGGATGATCACCGCCAGCTCGTAGCCGTAGGTTGGATCAAAGGTGCGGCAGTTCGGGATGGTGCCAGCCAGGATGTGGCTGTGACCGTCTTCGTGTTGCAGGCCTTCGCCGTTCAGCGTGGTCCGGCCGGCGGTGCCGCCGATCAGGAAGCCACGGGTACGGCTGTCGCCAGCGGCCCAGGCGAGGTCGCCGATACGCTGGAAGCCGAACATCGAGTAGAAGATGTAGAACGGCAGCATTGGCTGGTTGTGGCTGGAGTACGAAGTACCAGCAGCGATGAAGGAGCTCATGGCGCCCGCTTCGTTGATGCCTTCTTCGAGGATCTGGCCCTTCTTGTCTTCGCGGTAGAACATCACCTGGTCTTTATCGACTGGCTCGTAGAGCTGGCCGACGGACGAGTAGATGCCCAACTGACGGAACATGCCTTCCATACCGAAGGTACGGGCTTCGTCCGGGATGATCGGAACGATGCGCGAACCGATTTCCTTATCCTTGACCAGCTGCGCGAGGATCCGCACGAAGGCCATGGTGGTAGAGATTTCACGGTCGCCCGAGCCGTCCAGGATTGCCTTGAGGGTATCCAGCGATGGCGTCGGGATGTCGAAGCTTTTGGCACGGCGCTGTGGCACGAAACCGCCCAGTGCAGTGCGACGCTCGCTCAGATAACGGGCTTCGGCGCTGTTGGGTTCTGGTTTGAAGAACGGCAGGTTTTCCAGCTCGGAGTCTTTAACCGGAATGTCGAAACGATCACGGAACAGCTTCAGGCTTTCAACATCAACTTTCTTGGTGTTGTGCGCAGTGTTCTTCGCTTCGCCGGCACCGGTGCCATAACCTTTGATGGTCTTGGCCAGGATGACGGTGGGTTGTTCTTTGTGGTTGACCGCTTCGTGGTACGCCGCGTAGACCTTGTACGGGTCGTGACCGCCACGGTTGAGTTTCCAGATCTCGTCGTCGGACAAGTCTTCAACCATCGCCTTGAGTTCTGGCGAGTTGAAGAAGTGTTCACGAACGAACGCGCCGTCTTTGGCTTTGTAGTTCTGGTACTCGCCGTCGATGACTTCGTCCATGCGGCGTTGCAGGATACCGTCGACGTCTTTGGCCAGCAGTGGGTCCCAGAAACGACCCCAGATGACTTTGGTCACGTTCCATTGAGCACCGCGGAACACGCCTTCGAGTTCCTGGATGATCTTGCCGTTGCCGCGAACCGGGCCATCAAGGCGCTGCAGGTTGCAGTTAATAACGAAGATCAGGTTGTCGAGCTTCTCGCGGCCAGCCAACGAGATGGCGCCCAGGGATTCCGGCTCATCGCACTCGCCGTCGCCCAGGAAACACCAGACTTTTTGCTTGCCTTCAGGGATGAAGCCACGGGCTTCCAGGTACTTCATGAAGCGTGCCTGGTAGATCGCCTGGATCGGGCCCAGACCCATGGATACGGTCGGGAACTGCCAGAAATCAGGCATCAGCCAAGGGTGCGGATAGGACGACAGGCCCTGACCGTCGACTTCCTGACGGAAGTTGTTCATCTGGTCTTCGGTGATGCGGCCTTCCATGAACGCACGGGCGTAAACGCCTGGCGAGGTGTGACCCTGGAAGTAGATCAGGTCGCCGCCGTGTTCGTCGGTCGGGGCCTGGAAGAAATAGTTGAAGCCGATGTCGTACAGGGTTGCGCTGGAGGCGAAGCTGGAGATGTGACCGCCCAGGTCAGAATCTTTCAGGTTCGTACGCATCACCATGGCCATCGCGTTCCAGCGTACCAACGAGCGAATGCGGCGTTCCATGAACAGGTCGCCAGGCATGCGTGCTTCGTGGGTAACGGGGATCGTGTTGCGGTATGGCGTGGTAATGGCGTAAGGCAATTGCGAACCGCTACGGGTTGCGAGTTCGCCCATACGGGTCATCAGATAGTGAGCGCGGTCTTCGCCTTCTTTGTCGAGAACCGATTCCAGGGCGTCCAGCCATTCCTGGGTTTCGACGGGATCGAGGTCTTGCATGGCTTGCTCCAGGGCGGAAAGGCTTCCAGAATCGGTTGCCTGAGTTTGCGACTGGCCTTGTGGGCAGACGATATAAATTCTTGGATTGCCGAGAGGTTGTTCCGGCGGCGTGTAGTTTTACTACAAATCATCGGGCATTTCAGCCTTTCGAATGTATATACGAGTAGTAAAACTACAGATGAGCGGCTTGTGGCCTCCAGCTGCGTTGTGAGAATAATCGTTAAGGTTGGTCTTTTGCCAACCAGAAAAGGTGAAAGCTTGATGCTGTCTGCCAAAAATAAAGAAATTTCAGCTATTTCTAACCTTTGTTCGACAGTCGATCAGGTAGTGCATTCTCGCGAATCACTACATGCAGCCCTCTACACGCCGATCAAGGATAGACCATGAGCCTCCCTTCGCTTGCCGAACTGCCTGGCATCCTCCTGCCGTTTGTCACCCGCGCCGAGCAGTCGTTCCGTACGGCCGTCGCGGTGCTTCCCGACGACCATGGCCTGGCCGGCTGGACGCCTGAACGCTGGGCGCAATTTGCCCGCGTCACCGCTGCCAGCGACTTCGTGATTGAACAGAGTGTGCGCGACCCACTGATGTTGCTGGAGCTGGTGCAGTCCGGTGAGCTGGACCGAAGTTTTGCGCCCGGCGAGCTGTGCGCACAGATTGCGGCAGCGGTGAATGCAGCGGAAACCGACGAAGGGCTCGGTCGCGCCCTGCGTCGTCAACGTACCCGTCATCAAGTGCGGATCATCTGGCGCGACCTGACGCGTCAGTGCGATCTGACCCAGACCTGTCGCGACCTCTCGAACATGGCCGATGCCAGCATCGATCAGGCCTATCAGTGGTTGTACTCACGGCATTGTCAGCAGTTCGGCGTGCCGACCGGTCGGCGCAGCGGTGAGCCGCAGCAAATGGTCATTCTCGGCATGGGCAAGCTCGGCGCGGTGGAGCTCAATCTGTCGTCGGACATCGACCTGATCTTCGCCTACCCCGAGGGCGGCGAAACCGTCGGCGTCAAACGCTCGCTGGATAACCAGGAGTTCTTCATTCGTCTCGGTCAGCGCCTGATCAAGGCCCTGGACCCAATGACCGTCGACGGTTTCGTGTTCCGCGTCGACATGCGCCTGCGGCCTTACGGTTCGGCCGGCGCATTGGTGCTGAGCTTCAACGCGCTGGAGCAGTATTACCAGGATCAGGGCCGTGACTGGGAACGCTACGCGATGATCAAGTCGCGGGTGGTGGCCGGCGATCAAGTGGCCGGCGCGCAATTGCAAGACATGCTGCGGCCGTTCGTTTACCGGCGTTACCTCGACTTCTCGGCGATCGAAGCGCTGCGCACCATGAAGCAGCTGATTCAGCAGGAAGTCCGGCGCAAGGGCATGGCCGACAACATCAAACTCGGCTCCGGTGGCATTCGTGAAGTCGAATTTATCGCCCAGGCATTCCAGCTGATCCACGGCGGCCGCGACCTGAGCTTGCAGCAACGTCCTCTATTAAAAGTACTGAGCACGCTGGAGGGTCAGGGTTACCTGCCGCCGGCGGTGATTAGTGAACTGCGCGAAGGTTACGAATTCCTGCGTTACACCGAGCACGCGATCCAGGCGATCGCCGACCGCCAGACCCAGATGCTCCCGGACGGCGCTCAGGATCAGTCGCGCATCGCCTTTATGTTGGGCTTCGCCGATTGGACCGCTTTCCACGAACAGCTTATGTATTGGCGCGGTCGCGTGGCGTGGCACTTCGGTCAGGTGATTGCCGACCCCGACGAAGAGGAAGGCACCGAAAGCGAAGTGGTGGTCGGCGGCGAATGGCTGCCGTTGTGGGAAGAGGCTCAGGATGAAGAGGCCGCTTGCCGTCAGTTGGAAGAGGGCGGTTTCGCTGATGCCACCAAAGCCCTGAAAGCGTTGGCCGGTTTGCGCAGCAGCCCGCAGTTGCGGGCGATGCAACGCTTGGGGCGTGAGCGCCTTGATGCCTTTATTCCGCGGTTGCTGGCTCAGGCCGTGGAGCACGCCAATCCGGATCTGGTGCTGGAAAGAGTATTGCCGCTGGTGGAAGCCGTGGCCCGTCGTTCCGCGTATCTGGTGTTGCTGACCGAGAATCCCGGCGCGCTGCGACGTTTGTTGACCTTGTGCGCCGCGAGCCCGTGGATCGCCGAACAGATCACCCGCTTCCCGCTGCTGCTCGACGAATTGCTCAACGAAGGTCGGCTGTTCAAACCGCCACTGGCGCCGGAACTGGCCGCCGAGTTGCGCGAGCGTTTGACGCGGATTCCCGAAGACGACCTCGAACAGCAAATGGAAGCCCTGCGGCATTTCAAACTGGCGCACCGCTTGCGGGTCGCGGCTTCGGAAATCGCTGGCAGCCTGCCGTTGATGAAGGTCAGTGATTACCTGACGTGGCTCGCCGAAGCGATCCTGGAACAAGTGCTGGCCCTGGCCTGGCGCCAGACCGTGGCGAAATACGGTACGCCGCTGCGTACCGACGGCACCTTGTGCGATCCCGGCTTCATCATTGTCGGTTACGGGAAAGTCGGCGGTCTGGAACTGGGGCATGGTTCGGACCTGGACCTGGTGTTCATCCACGATGGCGACCCGCAGGCGGAAACCGACGGGCCGAAGCCTATCGACGGCGCGCAATTCTTTACTCGGCTGGGGCAGCGGATCATTCACTTGCTCACGGCCCAGACCAACTCCGGTCAGCTGTATGAAGTGGACATGCGTCTGCGGCCGTCCGGCGCGTCGGGGTTGCTGGTGAGTTCGCTCGGGGCGTTTGCCCGGTATCAGGAAAACGAAGCCTGGACCTGGGAACATCAGGCGTTGGTGCGGGCGCGGGTGTTGGTGGGCAGTCGGGACGTTGGGCAGGCTTTCGAGAAAGTCCGCGCGGCGGTATTGGGCAAGCCGCGGGACCTGGCGACCTTGCGCCAGGAGGTCAGCGAGATGCGCGCCAAAATGCGCGATAACCTTGGCAGCAAGAGCACCGCGGCGGGCACCGGGGCAAATGCCTTCGAGGCCGCGGCGCCATTCGATCTCAAGCAGGACGCCGGAGGTATCGTCGATATTGAATTTATGGTGCAATACGCGGCCCTGGCGTGGTCCGAATCGCACCCGCCATTGCTGCGCTGGACTGACAATATCCGGATTCTGGAAGGGTTGGAGGAGGAAGGGCTGATGCCCGCCGAAGACGCCAGCCTGTTGCGCGAGGCCTATAAAGCCTACCGTTCAGCCGCTCACCGGCAGGCCTTGCAGAAGGACGCCGGGGTGATACCGGGCGACCAGTTCGTGGACGAACGGCGGCAGGTAGTGCGGATCTGGCGCGAGCTGGGGCTAAGCTGAAACGGGATATTTGAAACACCAAATACCCAATGTGGGAGCGAGCTTGCTCGCGATAGCGGCCTGACAGTCACCATCGATGTTGGATGTGATGCCCTCATCGCGAGCAAGCTCGCTCCCACAGTAGATTTGTGGTGTTTGGTAGATTGAAGTAGCTAAGCTGCACCGCACTGGATGTGCACCAATACCCATGTGGGAGCGAGCTTGCTCGCGATAGCGGAGTGACAGTCGACAGCAATGTTGAAGGTGATGACCCATCGCAAGCAGCCTTGCTCCCGCAGTGATTCTCGAGGCGGGGAGGCGTATGCCTCCCCGGCTCGTTTATGGAAACCACATGAAAATTCTGATCGTTGGGCCCAGTTGGGTCGGTGACATGGTGATGGCGCAGACACTGTTTCAGTGTCTCAAGCAACGCCACCCGCAATGCGAAATCGACGTGCTGGCCCCCGAGTGGAGCCGGCCGATTCTTGAGCGCATGCCCGAAGTACGCCAGGCCTTGAGCTTTCCGCTCGGTCACGGTGCTTTGGAGCTGGCGACGCGTCGGCGCATCGGCAAATCTCTGGCCGGCCAGTACGATCAGGCGATCCTGCTGCCCAATTCCCTGAAGTCGGCATTGGTGCCGTTCTTCGCCGGCATCCCGAAACGCACCGGCTGGCGTGGCGAATTCCGCTACGGCCTGCTCAATGACGTGCGCACGCTGGATAAAGAACGTTACCCGCTGATGATCGAGCGCTTCATGGCCCTGGCTTACGAGCCCGGTGCCGAGCTGCCGACACCTTATCCACGGCCGAGCCTGCAGATTGACCCGGTCACTCGCGAAGCGGCAATGGCCAAGTTCGGCCTGGCTCTCGACCGCCCGGTGTTGGCGCTGTGCCCCGGTGCCGAGTTTGGCGAGTCCAAGCGCTGGCCGTCCGAGCACTATGCCAAGGTTGCCGAAGCGAAGATCCGCGAAGGCTGGCAAGTCTGGCTGTTCGGTTCGAAAAACGATCACGCCGTCGGCGAAGACATCCGCTCGCGGCTGATTCCCGGTCTGCGTGAAGAGTCGGTGAACCTCAGCGGCGGCACCTCCCTGGCCGAAGCCATCGACCTGATGTCTTGCGCCGACGCGGTGGTGTCCAACGACTCCGGCCTGATGCACGTCGCCGCTGCGCTGAATCGCCCGTTGGTGGCAGTCTACGGCTCGACGTCGCCGGGTTTCACGCCACCACTGGCCGAGCACGTCGAGATCGTGCGCCTGGGCATCGAATGCAGCCCCTGCTTCGATCGCACGTGCCGTTTCGGTCATTACAACTGCCTGCGCCAGCTCATGCCGCAAGCGGTGAACGAAGCCTTGCAACGTTTGCAGGGCACTGTGGTCGAGGTCAAATAGTTTGCGGGTACTGCTGATCAAGACTTCTTCGCTGGGCGACGTGATTCACGCGTTGCCGGCGCTGACCGACGCGGCACGGGCGATCCCCGGCATCCAGTTCGACTGGGTGGTGGAAGAGGGCTTCGCCGAAATCCCGACCTGGCACCCGGCCGTGGGCAAGGTGATTCCGGTGGCGATCCGTCGCTGGCGCAAAAATATCTGGCAGACCATCAAGAGTGGCGAGTGGAAGCGCTTCAAGCAAAGCGTTCGCGCTAACAAATATGATTTGGTGATCGATGCCCAGGGCCTGCTGAAAAGTGCGTTGCTGACCCGATACGCCAAAGCCCCGGTGGCCGGGCTGGATAAAAACTCGGCCCGCGAGCCGATTGCCGCACGCTTCTATTCCCGGCGTCTGGCCGTGGCCCGTGGGCAACACGCGGTGGAGCGAGTGCGTCAGCTATTTGCCGTGGCCCTGGGTTACGACCTGCCAAAAGGCTTGGGCGATTACGGCCTGAACGTCGAGCGACTGGTGGAATTGCCGCGCAAGAATCCTTACGTGGTGTTCCTGCACGGCACCACGTGGGACACCAAACACTGGCCTGAAGCCTACTGGCGCGAGTTGGCCGAGCGCGTCGGCTATCTCGGTGTCGCGGTGAAGCTGCCGTGGGGTAATCCGATCGAGAAAGCCCGGGCCGAGCGCATCGCCAAAGACATGAGGCACGTCGAAGTGCTGCCCAAGCTGAATCTGGCGGGTGTCGGCAAAGTGCTGGCCGGCGCGCAAGCCTGCGTGGCGGTGGACACCGGTCTCGGTCACCTCGCCGCTGCGCTGGACGTGCCGACGTTGTCGCTGTTCGGCCCGACCAACCCGGGCCTGACCGGTGCCTACGGTAAAGCGCAGATTCACATCGCCAGCGATTTCCCCTGTGCGCCGTGTATGCAAAAGAAATGTACGTATCAACCGACGGCCGAAGATGCCCGTCAGTTTGACCTTAAACGCGAGTGGCCCCTGTGCTTCACGCGTCTGAATCCCGAGCGTGTCGCGACCCGACTGAGCACGTTGTTACTGGCTGAGGAGCTGCGCTGATGCAATTGGCATTCGTCTTGTACAAATACTTTCCATTCGGGGGCTTGCAGCGCGACTTCATGCGCATTGCCCTGGAATGTCAGCAGCGCGGCCATCAGATTCGGGTCTACACGCTGATCTGGGAAGGCGACATTCCACCGGGCTTCGAAGTGTTGGTGGTGCCGGTCAAGGCGTTCTTCAATCATCGACGCAACGAGAAGCTCAGCGAATGGATGGAAGCGGATCTGGCCAAGCGTCCGGTGGACCGTTTGATCGGCTTCAACAAAATGCCCGGGCTGGACGTCTACTACGCCGCCGACGGCTGCTTCGAAGACAAGGCGCAGAACCTGCGTAACTCGCTGTACCGTCGCTGGGGCCGCTACCGGCACTTCGCCGAGTACGAGCGCGCCGTGTTCGCCAAGGATGCCAAGACCGAAGTGCTGATGATTTCCGAAGTCCAGCAGCCGCTGTTCATCAAGCATTACGACACGCCGCTTGAGCGCTTCCATTTGCTGCCGCCGGGTATCTCTCAGGACCGTCGTGCGCCGGCCAATGCCGCCGAGATCCGTGCCGAATTCCGTCGCGAATTCAACCTGAAAGACGATGATCTGCTGCTGGTGCAAATCGGCTCCGGGTTCAAGACCAAAGGCGTGGATCGCAGCCTCAAGGCGCTGGCTGCATTGCCCGCCGATCTGAAGAAACGCACCCGGCTGTTTGTAATTGGCCAGGACGACCCCAAATTGTTCCAGATGCAGAGCGCCACACTGGGGCTCGGCGATAACGTGACGTTCCTCAAGGGCCGCAGCGACATCCCGCGTTTTCTGCTCGGCGCCGATCTGTTGATTCACCCGGCGTACAACGAAAATACCGGGACTGTGTTGCTCGAAGCCCTGGTGGCCGGGTTGCCGGTGCTGGTGAGTGCGGTGTGTGGTTACGCCCATTACATCGCCGAGGCCGACGCCGGTCTGGTGCTGGACGAGCCTTTCGATCAGGTGCAACTGACTCAGTACCTGATCGGCATGTTGAACGACGCTCAAGCACGGGCGGCCTGGAGCCGCAACGGTCTGGCCTTCGCGGAGACGGCCGACCTCTACAGCATGCCGCAGCACGCGGCCGATGTGATTCTGGCGGAGCACGCTTAATGAAGTTGATGCTGGCTGAACCGTTCAAGAGCCTCTGGGCTGGACGCGACCCGTTCGCTGAAGTCGAGGGCCTCCAGGGCGAGGTGTACCGCGAACTGGAAGCGCGCCGGACCCTGCGTACCGTCGTTGACGGCAACGGGTTTTTCGTGAAAATCCACCGTGGCATCGGCTGGGGCGAGATCTTCAAGAACCTGCTCACTGCCAAGTTGCCGGTGCTCGGTGCCGGCCAGGAATGGAAGGCCATCCAGCGCCTGCAAGAAGTCGGCGTGCCGACCATGACCGCCGTGGCTTATGGCGAGAAGGGCAGCAACCCGGCGGACCAGCATTCGTTCATCGTCACCGAAGAGCTGGCGCCCACTGTCAGCCTCGAAGACTTCAGCATCGACTGGGTCAAGCACCCGCCCGAGCCAAGACTCAAGCGCGCGCTGATTGCCGAAGTCGCGCGCATGACCGGCATGATGCACCGCGCCGGGGTCAACCATCGCGACTGCTACATCTGCCACTTTCTGCTGCACACCGACAAACCGGTGACGGCCGACGATTTCAAACTCTCGGTGATCGACCTGCACCGTGCCCAGACCCGTCCGACGATTACCCAACGCTGGCGCAACAAGGACCTGGCGGCGCTGTATTTTTCGGCACTGGACATTGGCCTGACCCGTCGCGACAAATTGCGTTTCCTCAAGGGCTATTTCCAGCGGCCCCTGCGCCAGATCCTGGGCGAGGAAGCCGGGTTGCTCGCCTGGCTCGAAGGCAAGGCCAACAAACTCTACGACCGTAAACAGCGATACGGGGATGCGCTCTGATGGCGGGTTGGACACTGGAGCCTGCGTACAGCGATCTGGCAGAAGATTTCGGCAGTCTTGAGGCTGTGTTTTCGCTTCAGGGCGAGCGCTTGACCCGCGACCCGTTGTCCGAGGTCATTCGCGTCCAGCGCAATGGCGTCAACTATTACGTCAAACGCTACGTAGGTGCCGGCAAAGGTCTGCGCCGTTACCTGGGTAAACCCCGGGTGAAGGCCGAGTGGCAGAACCTCAAGCGCTTCGCCAAGTGGGGCATTCCCACCGCCGAAGTGGTGGCCTGGGGGCTGGAACGTCGCGGCGCGGCGTACGATCGCGGGGCGATGATCACCCGTGAGCTGCCGCATACCGAAGACTTGTCGGCCCTGGCCGAGCGGCATGACCCTAAGCTGGCGGACCGCGCCTGGGTCGACAATGTCAGCCGGCAGCTGGCGGGTTATACCCGGACCATGCACGACCACCGCTTCACCCATAACGATTTGAAGTGGCGCAACCTGCTGATCGACAACGAGCCCCGGCTGTTTTTGATCGACTGCCCCAATGGCGATTTCTGGCGCGGCTTCTGGCTCAAGTACCGGATCACCAAGGACCTGGCGTGCCTGGACAAGGTCGCCAAGTATCACTTGTCGGCTACCCAGCGCCTGCGCTTTTACCTGCAATACCGCCAGTGTGATCGGCTGAATGCCGCCGATAAAAAACGGATCCGGCACGTGATTAGATTTTTCGAGGGACGCGAATGACTGATTTTCTGGCCGCTGAAGACCGTGCGCTGCTTGAGCGTCACGGCCTCGGCACCTTTGACGCACTCTGGGCCAAGCAGCTCGACGCTGTGGACGAGCCCAACACCGCTCGCGGTGGCTGGAGTAGCGTGTTTCGGCTGGACCTGGAAGGTCATGGCTACTACCTCAAACGCCAGAGCAACTACCAGATGCGCACCTTGCATGCGCCTTTTGGCGAGCCGAGCTTTGCCCGTGAATTTCGCAATATCAGTCGCTATGAGCGATTCGGAATTCCAGCGTTGAAAGCGGCGTTTTTCGGTGAGCGCAAAATCGATGGCGAAGTCCGGGCGATTCTGCTGACCCGAGCCCTGGACGGTTGGGATGACCTGGATTCGCTGTTGCGGCGCTGGTCGGACCTGAGTTCGGCGCAGCATTCGGCCATTCTGAAGGCCTGTGGACAACTGGCTCGGCGCCTGCACGGCGCGCGTCAGGTTCACGGTTGCTTCTACCCCAAGCACATTTTTCTCCAGGCCACCGGCGACGGTTACCTGGCCCAACTGATCGACCTGGAAAAGACCCGGCCGTTGCTGTTTGGTCTGCGTGATCGGGCCAAAGACCTGGAGCCGTTGCTGCGTCGGGCGCCTGAGTGGAGCGAAGCGCAGTTGCGCGAGCTGCTGGCCGCCTATCTGGATCAATCGCAAGACAGTTCGCTGATCGACAGCTGGCTGGCGCGACTGACCGCGCGGCGCAGTCATAAGGAGACGCGCTGATGCGTTTGTCCGAATTAAAAAACGCTGGCCGCAGCCCAAGTCTGCCGCTGAACATTCCACTGGCCGATGCCGCCGGCCCTGCCGAGCTGCAGTTGCTGAGTCTGTTGCGGGTGTTGCCGGGGCAGCGTTATGTCGGTGCTGGCGTCTGGCGTGGGCGGCCGGTGCTGGCCAAGTTGCTGGTCGGCAGCAAAGCGGCGCGGCATTTCCAGCGTGAGCTGGACGGCGTGCGGTTGCTGGCGGCTCAGGGGTTGACCACGCCGTTGTTGCTGGCTGATGGCCTGAAGGACGGCGAGGGTGGTTGGCTGCTGTTTGATTTCCTTGAAGGCGCCGACAGCCTTGGGGATGCCTGGAAACAGGTCGAACATTTGCCGATGCTGGCGGATGAGCAATCGGCGGTATTGGCCGATGCGCTGGGTGCGATTGGTCAATTGCACCGCAAGGGCCTGTGGCAGGAAGACCTGCACCTGGACAACCTGCTGCGCCAGGGCGGTCGGCTGTATTTGATCGACGGTGCCGGAATCCGCACGGAGACGCCAGGCCAGCCGCTCTCGCGGCAGAAAGTCCTGGAAAACCTCGGCGTGTTTTTCGCCCAGTTGCCCAAATCGCTGGAGCCCTACACCGAAGAGTTGCTGGTGTATTACCTGTTGAGCAACGGCGAGCATGCCTTACCGATGGAAGCGTTGCAGAAGCAGATCAACAAGGTTCGCACCTGGCGTCTGAAGGACTTCCTGATCAAGGTCGGCCGCGAATGCACGCTGTTCAGTGTCCAGCGCGGAGCGTTCGGCTTACGGGTGATTCGTCGCGAGGAAGAAGCGGCGATGCTGCCGGTGCTGGCGCAGGCCGATGCGTTGCTCGATCAGGGCCATCTGTACAAGACCGGCGGCGCGGCGAGCGTCGGCAAGGTCGAGGTGGCTGGTCGTACGCTGGTGATCAAGCGCTACAACATCAAGGGTTTTGCCCACTGGCTCAAACGCTTCTGGCGTCCGAGCCGTGCCTGGCATTCCTGGCGTGAAGGCAATCGCCTGGCGTTTCTCGGCATCGCCACGCCCAAGCCGTTGGCGTTGCTGGAGAAGCGTTTTCTCTGGTTGCGCAGTCGGGCTTATCTGGTGACCGAGTATTTGCCGGGACCGGACATCATCGAGCGGTTTGCGCCTTATGTTGAAAACGGTGAGGCACCGGAAGCCGAATTGCTGGCGCTGGATCATTTGTTTGCCGAGCTGATTGGCGAGCGGATCAGTCACGGGGATTTCAAGGGGCATAACCTGTTCTGGCAGCACGATCGCTGGGCGCTGATTGATCTGGATTCGATGTGTCAGCATGCCTCGCTCAGCAGCTTCGCCCCGGCTTATGCGCGGGATCGGGCAAGGTTCATGCGTAACTGGCCTGAGAGCAGTGCGCTGTATCGGGTCATTGATCAGCGCGTACCCAAAGATATCTCTAGCGCTGCCTGAATCCCATCGCGAGCAGGCTCGCTCCCGCAGGGGATCTTTGTTGCAGCGAAGAACCACTGTGGGAGCGAGCCTGCTCGCGATGGGGCCAGAACAGCCACTCGAGATTAAGGGACAGATTCTTATGAATTGTCCTACGCGAAACAGGGATGCCGTGAACTGTGCCCTGAATAGCCGCGATGCTAGTTTGCCTGACGTTCACGGAGGGCAGATTTTGACGATGAAAATGACGGTGTTGCTGAGCACTTTTGCACTGGTTTTATCAGGCTGCGGGACCGCTGTTACGGTGCTGCAGGATGACGAGGATGCGGCTCGTAGCCTTAGAAAGCAGAAGACCTACTGTCAATCCATCCCGCGTATCTATAGCGGCCTGGCCTACGACTTTTGCGTATTAAACGCGGCGCCTGATCCCACGGGTATTCTTTTGCCGTTCGTATTGGTGGATTTCACCCTGTCGGGTGTTTTCGACACCGTCCTCCTGCCCTATACGGTTTACCGCCAAGCTATCGACGGCAATATCAGTATTTACTGGAGGTCAGGCCGCGGATGAGCAGTGCCGCCTGCTTTCGCCCGGATCATCTTTACGGGGGCAATATGCGCTGGGTCATTCCCGCCATGTTTACGCTATAATCCCGCCCTTTAGCTGCCACTCGCCCTTTGCGAGGGCACATTAATCTTTGAGGCGCCTTGCGCCTGCATGCAGACTAAAGAGGCTAGACCCCTGTGGCATTGACGATTCTTGGCCTGTCCGGCGCCCTTAGCCATGATCCTTCCGCAGCTTTGTACATCGACGGCAAGCTGGTCGCGGCGGCTGAGGAAGAGCGCTTTGTGCGCGATAAACATGCAAAGAACCGCATGCCTTACGAGTCGGCGAAGTTCTGCCTTGAGCAGGCCGGCATCAAGCCATCCGACGTTGATGTGGTAGCGATTCCGTTCGCGCCGATCAGCCTGTTCGGCAAGGCTCGCTGGCATTACGCCAAGCGTTACTGGTACGCCCCGGACCGCGCGCTCGATGCGATCCTGATGGGTAACCGTCGCTACAAACGCTATCGCAACAAGATTGTCTGGTGCCTCGAGCAATTGGGTTTCGATCCGAAGAAAATCAAGATCGAACCGGTCGAGCATCACCTGGCTCACGCCTCCAGCGCTTACCACTGCTCCGGTTTCAAAGAGAAAACCGCGATCCTCGGGATCGACGGCAAGGGTGAGTACGCCACGACCTTTTTCGGTTACGGCGAAAACGGCAAGATCCACAAGATCAAGGAATTCTTCGATCCGGACTCCCTCGGCGGCCTGTACGGCGCGATCACCGAGTTCCTCGGTTTCGAGATGCTCGACGGTGAGTTCAAGGTCATGGGCATGGCGCCGTATGGCGATGCCAGCAAATACGATTTCTCGCGCCTGGCTTCGTTCGAGAACGGCGAGCTGGTGATCAACACCGACTACGCCAACGTCATCGGCCTGCGTCGTTATAAAGAGAAGGGCAAGGGTTTCTACTTCTCGCCGAAGCTGATCGAGTGGCTGGGTCCGAAGCGCGAAGGCGACATCGCCGACGAGCCGTACATCCACTACGCCGCGAGCATGCAAGCGCTGTTCGAAAAAATCTCGCTGCAGATGATCGACCACTACCTGGGCGACGTACTCAAGGAAACCGGCAAGCTGGCCTTCGCCGGTGGCTGTGCGTTGAACGTCAAGCTGAACCAGAAAATCATTGCTCGCGATGACGTCAAAGAGCTGTTCGTGCAGCCTGCGTCCGGCGATGCCGGCACCGCGGTCGGCGCGGCGGCCTATGTGTCCCACGCCCGTGGTGTGCCGGTCGAGAAGATGGAACACGTCTACCTCGGTCCGTCGTACACCAACGAAGACGTCCTCGCTGCATGCGCCCGTCACCCGAGCAAGCCGGTATGGCGCAAGCTTGAGAACATGCCGGAAAACATCGCCAAAATCATGGTCGATGGCAACCCGGTGGCCTGGTTCCAGGGCCGCATGGAATTCGGTCCGCGCGCCTTGGGCGGTCGTTCGATCATTGGTTGCCCGAGTGCGACGGGCGTGGCTGACCGCATCAACCACCAGATCAAGTTCCGCGAGCGCTGGAGGCCTTTCTGCCCGTCGATGCTCGACACCGTTGCACCGCAGATGATCAAGATCGATCACCCGGCGCCGTTCATGACCTTCACCTTCGAAGTGGCGGAAGAGTGGAAGACCCGCGTGCCTGAAGTCGTCCATGAAGACGGTACGTCCCGGGCCCAGGTGCTCAAGCGCGAATACAACCCGCGCTACTACGACATGATGAAGGCGCTGGAAGTGCTGACCGGCAATGGTGTGTCGCTGAACACCTCGCTCAACCGTCGTGGCGAACCGATGATCTGCTCGCCGACGGATGCCCTGAACATGTTCTTCGGTTCCGATCTACAGTATCTGATCATGGAAGACATCCTGGTGGTCAAAGAGGGCGCGGACGCATATGACACGCTCGGCTGAACGCCATGTGCTGCAGTTCTGTCACGGCTATGACGGGCCGTTTCTGGACTGCGCCCGGCAGTACGCCAGCCTGTTCGCGGGGACCGGTTATCGAGTGACCACGGTGTTTTTGACCGGGGCTGCCGATGCCGAAGTCGCCGCGGGCTGTGCTTCCGATGAAGTGCTGTTCATGGAATACAGCTCCAAGGCCATTCGTGGCCTGAAGCTGGGCGCCATCGGCGATCTGCGCAAGATCGCCGCCTCGCGAAATTTCAGTTTTTGCATCGCCCACCGTTTCAAGCCTATTTATATCGCCTTGCTCGGCACGTCGTTGCCGGTGATTGGCGTGCATCACGCGTTTGACGATTACAAGCGCGGCACACGCAAACTCTTCGCGAATATTTTCCGCAAGCGCCTGAGCCTGCTCGGGGTTTCCGATGCCGTGCGCGACGACATGCGCCATTGCCTGCCGAAGTGGCCGGCGGCGCGGATTCAGACGCTCTATAACCGTATCGATGTGCAGACCTTGCAGGACAGCCAGGTGTCGGTTCGCGAGGCCCGGGAAACCCTCGGCCTGGCGCCGGATGCCTGGGTTGTCGGCAATGTCGGACGGCTGCATCCGGACAAGGATCAGACCACGCTGCTGCACGGTTTTGCCGCGGCATTGCCGGGTTTGCCGGCCAGCAGCCAACTGGTGATGCTCGGTGCCGGTCGACTGGAACAGGACCTCAAGGCCCTGGCCCGTGAGTTGGGTATCGGCGACCGCGTGCTGTTCCTCGGTCAGGTGCCTGAAGCCCGACGATATTTCCGTGCCTTCGATGTGTTTGCCCTGAGTTCCGATCACGAACCGTTCGGCATGGTGCTGCTGGAGGCCATGGCTGCCGGTGTGCCCTTGCTCGCCACGGCGTGTGGCGGGGCGAAGGAAGTGGTCGAGGGCGTCGGTATTCTGTTCCCGCTGGGCGATGCCGAACACTTGGCTCAAGGGCTGCAACATCTGGCCGCGATGGACGAGCAGCAACGTCACCAGTGCGCCGAGCTGATGCTCGATCGCTTGCGTGAGCGCTTCTCCGACCGCGCGGTGCGCGATGCTTTCTGGCGTTTGCCGCACGTCACCGAACTGGCACCGAGGGGCTGATGCTCAACCGATTTCAAGGCTGGCGCGAACGTGGCTGGGCGGTAGTCGACGCCTCGACATATGCTGAAGCCTGGCAACGATATGGCGGCAGCGTCGCCACTCATCCCATGGTGGTCGAGCGGCTGGCGCAGTTGGCCGACATTCCTGTGCGCTACCTGGCCTGGGAGCAAAACGGTGAAGTCAAAGCGGCGATCCCGACCTGGGGCCGCGACCTTGCCTTGTCCAAGGATGTGCTCAAGCGCTGCGGTAAAAAAGGTCTGTTCGACCTCGGTAATGCCGAGTTCATCCTGCCGGCCGCTGCCGATGCACAAGCGCCGTTGCGTCATCGTGGACGCTACCTGTCGGTGCTGAATGAAGGCCGCTTCACCGGCATCAAGTTGCAGGCTGAACAGCTGGCGATGGCCCGCACTCCCGAAGAACTGTCGAAGAAGTTTCGCTACAACCAGCGCCGTGAATTGCGATTGCTGGAAGAAGCGGGCGGAGTGGTTCGGCCGGTCGCGGAGTTTTCCAGCAGTGAACTGGCGGCGATCTATTGCGACCTGTTCCAGCGTCGCTGGGGCTTCCCGGCGACGGGGGCCGAGCGCATGGCTGAGGTCATCGAGTTGCTGCGTGATTTGCTGATCGGCTCGGTGATTTTTCTCAACGATGCGCCGATAGCGATTCAACTGGTCTACCGTGTCGAGACACCGCAGTGGATCAGCGTCGAGTACATCAATGGCGGCGTCGATCCCGAAACCCGAGAATTCAGTCCGGGCAGCGTGCTGAGTTTTCTCAATACGCAAAGCGCCTGGGAGCATGCCCGGGCGTTGGACAAACCGTTGCGGTTTTCTTTCGGTCGCGCCGACCGTGAGTACAAGGATCGCTGGTGCAATCCTGTGCCGGTGTTCACCGTATGAGCCAGCCCATGAACCGCAAACAGCAATTGCTCAAGCGCCATCGACGCAACAAACGCATTGGTCTGCTCATCGCGCTGGTGCTATTGATTGCCATGGGTGTGCTGGTGACCTGGTGGCTGCCGTTGGTGCTCGCGGTTCTGGGCTGGATTTCCCACGAGGCATGGTTTGCCGACCATTTGTTTTATTCGCCCAAAGACGATTATCAGTACAGCTTTCCACCGTACACCCAGCAGCCCAAGGTTCACCTTGACGGTGAGCGTTTGCGCCTGGACGAAGGTGTCATGCTGGTCGACGACGCCACTCTGGTCTTGGCGCTGCGGATAAAAAGCACTTGGCTGGGACGCTTTATCGATCCCGTGGTCGAGTTGTCGGGGGGGGATAACCCGGACCGACAAACCTTCGAGCGTGGTGTGAACGGCCTGCGTTACCTCAACCTCAGTGGTCAGGCGCGGGTTCTGTCGCAAGGTGAGTTACGCCTGCGCGGGCGTTTCTGCCGACTGCTGGGTGAGCCGGTGCTCAGGGCGTTCGAGCATCCGGATTACAGCCGTCAGCGGGTGATGGTGATCGCGCCCCACGCCGACGATGCCGAGTTGGCCGCCTTCGGGTTGTACAGCAGCGCCAGTCAAAGTTGGATCGTGACCTTGACCGCCGGTGAAATCGAGGCCGGGCACTATCAGCAGATGGGGCTCAATGGCGTCGAAGCGTCCCGGTTGAAAGGCTCGCTTCGCGCCTGGGACAGTCTCAGCGTGCCGCTGTGGGGCGGTGTACCTCAGGAACGCTGCATTCAGTTGGGGTATTTCTGTCTGCAATTGCCCGCCATGCAAAGCACGCCGACCGAGGCCGTGGTGTCCCGTGAGGCACAACTTGGTGATACCCGATATTTTCGACGGTTCAATCCGTTTGCCCTGGGCAGTGACGCCGATGGCATACCGTCCTGGGACAATCTGCTGGCCGACCTGAGTGAGTTGATCGAGCGTATCCAGCCTCAGGTCATCGTTTTGCCACATCCGCGTTTCGACCCGCACCCAGACCATCTATGCTCACAGCAGGCGGTGATGCAGGCACTGAACGGTACAGCCTGGCAGCCCGAAACCTTATTGCATTACGCCAATCATCTACACGACAACGATCGCTGGCCCATGGGTGATGCCGGGACCGGTGTGACACTGCCGCCACAGATCAATAATCACGAACCGTTGCGGCCCTGGGCGCTTTGTCTGTCGGCCGAAAAGCAGTGGCACAAGGCTATGTCGTTGGGCATGATGCACGACCTTCAGCCCCGACTTCCCCTCAAGCGTCTACTTCGCCGGGCGATCCAACGTTGTCTGGCGGCCCGACACTGGCCGGCTTTCGGCGAAAACGAGTTCTTCCGTAAAGCGGTGCGACGCCACGAATTATTCTGGGTCCAAGAGCTGTCTGGAAAGAGAGAGACCAATTGAAAGTTCTGTTTCTGGTGCAGAAAGAACAGCGAGCGATCCTCGATCGACTGTATGACGGTATCGCCGAGCACTGCGACTGCGACAAGCGCGAGCTGACCAGCGCGGAGCAGGACGACTTGCGTGGATATTTTCGCAAGCATGTCGATGTGACCCGCTACGACCGGATTGTTTTTTTCCTGCGTTTCAAAAAAGAAATCAGACAGGTGAGGTTCATCCAGACCCTGCCCAATCTGGTTATTCTGGAACACGATGCGTACCAGAATTACATCCCGTGCAAGTACACCGGCAAGTTCAGCGCCCATTACCGCAAGCTGCCTTGGGCGCGGGTGATCAGCTCGGGTTTCATGGTCAGCCAGCGTTTGCGTGAGGAAGGTTTCGATGCGGTGTTCGTTCCCAAGGGATACGACCAGTCGCTGCTGCAAGATCAAGGTCGTGAGCGAGATATCGAACTGGCATTTGTAGGCAGTACCAACAGCGTCGCCTATAGCGGCCGCAAAGCACTGCTCGATGAGTTGGCGCGCGTCGAACCTCTGGTGGTGACGCGCACCAAGTCGGGTGAGGAATACTGCGATACGCTTAACCGTATTCGCTACTTCGTCAGCGCCGACGTCGGTATGGGCGAATTCATGATCAAGAATTTCGAGGCCATGGCGTGTGGTTGTGTGCTGCTGGCTTATGATCAGGGCGCGGCTGAAAGCAGCGCGCTGGGTTTGCACGATTTGCACAACGTTGTTTTCTATCAAAGTATCCCGCAGCTTCAGGAAAAACTCGCGAGGCTACGGGCTGACCCGGAGCTGGCGCAGCGTATCGCTCGCAATGGTCGTGAACTGGTGGTTGGCCAGTTCAGCTTTGCGCGTATCGGGAAGCGTATCGTCGAGGAGCTCGAACCAGCATTGCGTCCTCACGCGCCGTTGAGTCTGCTGGAAAAAGTGCGTCTGAAGCTGGGCGTTTGACAGGGTTTCTGTGGCGCTGGAAGGAGATGTCGTTCGGCATGCCGGTTTTGGCCCCCACGTACAGCTGTCGATTGAGCATCAGCGCAAGGCGCGCGTTCGTCGCGAACACATCAAGTTTGCATTGTCTCTAAGGCCGGGAGTCTGCATTGGCTGTTTTATCAATTAAGTACGCCGCAGCGTACCTGCATAGTTCCATGCGTTGGCTTGTTGCCTTATGAGTATCCTTAACGTTATGTGGTCCGGCGGTGCGCCGTTTGCATCGATTCACAAGGTTCATCAGCAAATACTGTCGCAGGCCGGCCCTACCGCATCGGTCAAGACCTGGTTGCTTCAGGGCAGCGCGTCAGGGTCTGGAGTGAATGTTGGCGAAACCCGGGAATGGAAACTGTCCTCCGCCCGTTTGAAAGGGCGGCATTTCTGGCGGCTGATGAAGCCCTGGATGCAGGCCTCTTTCAAGAGAGCCCTCAAGCAGAGTGGGGCACACCTTTTGCTGCTCGATGGCTTGGGGGTAGCTCGCACACTTTTACCCCTTCTCAAAACATTGCCAACCATCCACGCGGTGGTGATTGTTCATGGTTCCACGCGAGTTCGTGCCGGAGATCGAGCCCTCTTCCACCAGATCTCGACGTCCCAGCTGACATTGGTCGCAGTGTCGAACACCTTGGCGGCCTCGCTGGGCCGAGACCTTCAAATGCCGGTCATGACACTGCGTAGTGCGTTCGACCCCGCCGCGTTTCGCTCCTCGGTACTCTCTCGCGAGGAGGCCCGCGCCCGGTTGGGGTTGCCCCTGGATGACACGCCTGTGCTCGGTGCGGTGGGGCGATTGGTGGAGAATAAGGGGTTTGCCTGTCTGATCGAGGCCTATGCCTCTGCATTGAAGCAGCGGCCCGATCTGCGATTGGTGATTATCGGTGAAGGGCCTTCCAGAGAAGCGTTGCAAGCACGCATTGATCACCTGGGGTTGCGCGCGAGTGTCTCCTTGCCCGGCCATCTGAATGATGCCGCGCGGCTTTACAGGGCCTTCGACTGGGTCGCTATCCCTTCACTGGACGAGGGCCTGGGGCTGATTATGCAAGAGGCGGTGATGGCGGGTGTCCCCGTAATTTCCAGCGAATTGCCAGTGTTTCGCGAGCAGTTGGCCGACACGGGTTGGTATGCCCCCGTAGAGGATGTCAGTGCCTGGAGCGATATTATTGTGCGAGCGTCCAGCGCTTCTGCGAAAGAAATCGCGGCAGGCCAATATCAGGAGCTGGCCCCTGACCAGGCCTGGCTGAACTTCAGTCAGACGGCCCGTGCATTGCTTTCATGATGCCAGAACAGCTTGCTCGAGTGCCTGCATTGGAAAGCTGTCGTTCAGGTTCTCTCGCGCAATGTAGCGGGCGAAATGCTGCAGGTTGCGCTTGATCAGATGCCTGGGCAGTGGCGCCCGCAAGAAACGCATATCCGCCACATCGATCAGGCCCATCCGGTTGTCCGGCGTGACCACGATGTTGCCCAGGTGCAGTGAGCGAAAGTAGATCCCCGACATATGAAGGCTACGTATCAGCCCCGCCAGAGCCGGCAGTGTCTGCTGCCAGTTGAACCCTTCCTTGTTGGCGATCTGGCGCAGGGTTTCTCCTGGCAGGGGCTGGTAAAGCACCGCCGTCATGCCTGGGGTTTGCAGCCGATAGAACTGCAGGACCTGAAGGGTGGGTACGCCAAGCTTGTGCAGTTGGGCGGCATTGTCGATGAAGCGTTTCGAGTACGGACGAAACATCGCGGAAGATAAAATACGCTTGCGACGAAACAGTTTCAGGATATTCCCATCCTGCAACAGGTAAACTTTCGGGCCGTAGCTGTCGGCCTCCAGTACTCTGGCGGCTTCAATCATTTGATTTAAAGCGTCTTGCGGAAGCCGGGAGCATTGCATCATAGAAAGCCTTGTTGGAATTGCGCGGGCACTGTGGCGGGCAATGATGCCGAAAAGTTTCAGTTTTAACCATGCCGGGTTAGGTAGGGTGGGTTGTCTAAGGAGCAATTTGATGCAAGAAACACGTTGGGCGCAAGTATGGATGACGTCAGGTCTGTTGTGGTTTCTGCTGGCTATCGCCGTTGCGCCTACCAACAAACTTTATCAGCAAGGGTTGGTCGCACTGCTATGGCTGCCGGCCATGGTGTTCAGCTGGCCAGCGCGGGCCCGGATCAGAGAACTCCTATATGAGCAGCGCTGGGTCTACCTGCCGATGCTCGGTCTGCTGGTCTGGTCATTGATTAGTCTCTCTTGGACGAACGTTGAGGAGTCGAGTCGCGAAGTCAAGCGGTTGTTGTACATCGGCGTATTCCTGCTTTTTTTTCCGGTTTTTGCCAATACCCGGCCCGACCGAATCATTCGTATCATGCAATGGGGCGGTATTGGGCTGGCGTTGACTGCGTTGGTTGCCACCGTCAAATTTTATGGGGTCGATGGCAACGTCTGGTACGCGCGCGTTGAAGGTTTGGGTGAGTTGTCTCACCCGATTCTGGGTGGCTACGTTATTGGATTGGCGGCCGTGTGGCTTGTTCATTGGGTACCGCGCGCGCGCTGGATGCAAGCGGTCTGGGTCGTAGCGCTGGGTTTCCTTGGCATGTTTGTCGTGCTTAGCCAGAGTCGTGGTGCTGCCTTGGCGTTGTTCCTGACGTTGCTCGTCATGCCGATCTGGTGCCGCGATCGACGCAGTCGCGTCGTTGCGGTATCTGCGTTGACAGTGGCGATGTTGGCTTTCTGGTTCTTCGAGCCTTTGGTTATGGCTCGCGGTGTTTCCTATCGTCCGCAAATCCTGATGGCAAGCTTGCAAATGATTGCCGAGCACCCATGGCGCGGTCTGGGCCTTGGCGGCAACTATAAAGTGCTCGTCGACGGCTTGTCCTTTGACCACGCCCATAACCTCTTCACTCATGTCGCCATCGAACTGGGTCTGCCGGGGCTGTTGTTGTGGTGCGCGGTATGGCTTGCAGTTTTACGGGAGGCCTGGAAAGCCCGGGAAACGCTATATGGTCAAGGCGTCATTGGCATATGGGTATTTTCATCCCTGGCCATGCAATTCGATGCGGCCAGCCTGGCTGGAACGCCAAGGGCCGAGTGGTTCATCAGTTGGTTACCCGTTGGCCTGGCCAGTGTGTTGGTATGGGCGCGGGTCAATTCCGACGTTTGTGATAAAATTTCGCGTTCTTCCTAACGAGTGAGCTCTACGATGAGTGACGCACCGCCCAAAGCGGGACAGGATTCCAGCCTGAAAATCTATTTTCGGCTGTTGGGTTATGTAAAACCCTATATCGGCCTATTCCTGGTGAGTATCGTCGGCTTCGTGATCTTTGCCTCGACGCAGCCCATGCTCGCAGGGATTCTCAAATATTTCGTCGATGGCCTGAGCAACCCCGAAGCGGTGCTCTTCCCGACTGTTCCCTATCTGCAAGACTTGCAGTTGCTGATGGCCGTGCCGTTGCTGATCATCCTGATCGCCGCCTGGCAAGGACTGGGGTCTTTCCTGGGTAACTACTACCTGGCCAAAGTATCGTTGGGGCTGGTCCACGACTTGCGTGTCGAGCTGTTCAACAAGTTGCTGGTATTGCCCAACCGTTATTTCGACACCCATAATTCCGGGCACCTGATTTCCCGAATCACCTTCAACGTGACCATGGTCACCGGTGCTGCCACGGACGCCATCAAAGTGGTCATTCGTGAAGGCCTGACCGTGGTGTTCCTGTTTGCTTACCTGTTGTGGATGAACTGGAAACTGACCCTGGTGATGCTGGCGATCCTGCCAATCATCGCGATCATGGTGAGCAGCACCAGCAAAAAATTCCGCAAGCAGAGCAAGAAAATCCAGGTGGCGATGGGCGACGTGACTCACGTGGCCTCCGAAACCATCCAGGGATATCGCGTGGTGCGCAGCTTCGGCGGCGAGAGCTATGAAGAGCGTCGTTTCGCCGAAGCCAGCCAGGGCAACACCGACAAGCAACTGCGCATGACCAAGACCGGTGCGGTCTACACGCCCATGCTGCAATTGGTGATCTACACCGCCATGGCGGTGCTGATGTTCCTGGTGCTGTTCCTGCGCGGCGATGCCACCGCCGGTGACCTGGTGGCCTACATCACTGCGGCGGGCCTGTTGCCCAAGCCGATTCGGCAGCTGTCGGAAGTCAGCTCGACAATCCAGAAAGGCGTTGCCGGTGCCGAGAGCATTTTCGAGCAACTGGACGTCGAGCCAGAGATTGACCTGGGTACCGTCGAGCGCGATCGCGTCAGCGGCCACCTGGAAGTGCGCAACCTGAGCTTCACCTATCCAGGGACCGAGCGTGAAGTGCTGAAGAACATCAGCTTCACGGCGGCACCTGGGCAAATGATCGCCCTGGTCGGTCGTTCGGGTAGCGGCAAGTCGACCCTGGCCAGCCTGATTCCGCGTTTCTATCACCACGAAACCGGCGAAATCATGCTCGATGACGTGGAAATCGAAGACTATCGTCTGCGCAATCTGCGTCGACACGTGGCGCAGGTGACGCAGCATGTGACCCTGTTCAACGATACCATTGCCAACAACATCGCCTACGGTGACCTGGCCGGCGCACCGCGTGCCGACATTGAAAAGGCCGCCACGGATGCTTACGCGATGGACTTCATCTCGGAGATGCCGCAAGGCCTGGACACCCAGGTCGGGGAAAACGGCGTGTTGCTGTCCGGTGGCCAGCGCCAGCGCCTGGCGATTGCCCGGGCCTTGTTGAAGAACGCACCGTTGCTGATTCTCGACGAGGCAACGTCGGCACTCGATACCGAGTCCGAGCGGCACATTCAGGCGGCGCTGGATCAGGTCATGAAAGGTCGCACCACGCTGGTGATTGCTCACCGGTTGTCGACCATCGAGAAAGCCGACCTGATCCTGGTCATGGATCATGGCGAAATCGTCGAGCGCGGCACCCACGCTCAATTGCTCGCGCAAAATGGCTACTACTCGCGCTTGCATGCGATGGGCCTGGACGAGCCGGTTACTGCGGGTATCGCCTGACCGCCGCTGGCCGCCACCGAGGGGTGGCGGCCGCAAAAAATCCTCTCATTAATGCCATGCGCAAGCCCACGCCAACCCTGTGTTAATATCGCGCCCCTGTTCATTTTGTATGTGGGTTGCTCCATGAAGTTGTCCATGCCGCGATTCGATCAAGCCCCTGTCTTGGTGGTCGGCGATGTCATGCTCGACCGTTACTGGCATGGTGGTACCTCACGGATTTCCCCTGAGGCGCCGGTACCGGTAGTCAAGGTCGAGCAAATCGAGGACCGCCCGGGCGGTGCCGCCAACGTTGCGTTGAACATTGCCGCCCTCGGCGCCCCGGCCTCGCTGGTCGGCGTGACCGGCGACGATGAAGCCGCCGACAGCCTGGCCAATAGCCTCAAGGGCGCTGGCGTGCGGGCGTTGTTCCAGCGCATCGCGCATCAGCCGACCATCGTCAAGCTGCGGGTCATGAGCCGTCACCAGCAACTGCTGCGTATCGACTTCGAAGAACCTTTCACCACCGACGCGTTGGCGTTGGGCGAGCAAGTCGACGAATTGCTCGAAGGCATCAAAGTGCTGGTGCTGTCCGACTACGGCAAAGGCGCGCTGAAAAACCATCAGGTGCTGATCCAGGCTGCACGTGCCCGTGGCATTCCGGTGCTGGCGGATCCCAAGGGCAAGGATTTCTCGATCTACCGGGGTGCGAGCCTGATCACCCCGAACCTCAGTGAGTTCGAAACCATCGTCGGCGGCTGCGCCGATGAGCACGAACTCGTGAGCAAGGGCGCGCAGCTGATGCACGATCTTGACCTCGGCGCATTGCTGGTGACCCGCGGCGAACACGGCATGACCTTGTTGCGTCCGGATCATCCGGCGCTGCACCTGCCAGCCCGTGCCCGTGAAGTGTTCGATGTGACCGGTGCCGGCGACACGGTTATTTCCACCCTGGCGGCCGCCATTGCCGCTGGCGAAGAACTGCCCCACGCGGTGGCCCTGGCCAACCTGGCGGCGGGCATCGTGGTCGGCAAACTGGGTACGGCGGCCATCAGCGCGCCGGAACTGCGTCGCGCCATCCAGCGTGAAGAAGGTTCGGAGCGCGGTGTACTCGGCCTTGAGCAGCTGTTGCTGGCGGTCGATGATGCGCGTGCGCATAAAGAGAAGATTGTCTTCACCAACGGCTGCTTCGACATTTTGCACGCCGGCCACGTGACCTACCTCGAGCAGGCGCGAGCTCAGGGCGATCGCTTGATCGTGGCGGTCAACGACGATGCGTCGGTCAGCCGACTGAAAGGGCCGGGGCGTCCGATCAACAGCGTCGACCGTCGCATGGCCGTACTGGCAGGTCTGGGCGCCGTGGATTGGGTGATCAGCTTCGCTGAAGGCACCCCGGAAAACCTACTGCGCGAGGTCAAGCCGGATGTGCTGGTCAAGGGCGGGGACTACGGGATCGAGCAAGTTGTCGGCGCGGACATCGTGACCGCTTATGGCGGAACGGTGAAAGTGCTGGGGCTGGTGGCAAACAGCTCGACCACCGCGATTGTCGAGAAAATCCGGCAATCCGAGTGAAGTCATAAAAGATCGCAGCCTCGTTTCACTCGACAGCTCCTACAGAAAATCGCATTTCAATGTAGGAGCTGTCGAGTGAAACGAGGCTGCGATCTTTTGCTTTAAGAGCTGACTTTTTTACGCGGTACGATTCTCTTCAGCAATTGCTTCGCCTTCCCACGCAACCGCGCCAGACCTGAATCTTTCCCCGGCGGGCTCAAGCCCTGTTGCCGCACCCAATCCTTCCAGCGAATCCGCTCATCCCTCACCAGCCAGCCTTCCTGCTGGGCAAAACTCTCTGCCAGGTACAACCCGCGAGTACTCGCCGGGTACAGCTGATCCTTTTTCAAGGTATAGAGTTCGGCCATCGGCTGGCCGTCCTGCAGTGGCATCAGGTACAAATCGGGACGTTTCCGATCGAGCCGGGCCACCAGTTGATCGCCTTCCAGTCGTTCGTCGACATGGAACAGGCTCAGAGATTTGGCCTCCTTGGGCACGTCCAGGCGCAAGTCATAGATCAATTGCAGTGAGGCCGTCGGCAAATGCACGTAAGCCCACGGGCGTTCGATCAACTGCATCTTGGCGCAACGCACTGGCCGCGCCGAACCGGACAGCGGCGTCAGGCGAAACGGCAAAGCCTCGCGATAATGCAGGGCGGACGAGTAGGGCGCCGGCAGCCAGGTGTCGTTGAAACGCCCGCCGAGCCAGCCTTCCGGGGTTTCCAGCAGGCACTCTTCGGCAATTTCCTGAATCGCGGTGTGCAGTGGCAGGTTCAGCTCATGGGCGGGCACGTAACCGGAGATCAGCTTGAGCACCACGTCGCCACGGTCTTGCCGACGCTGACGTACCAACACCCAGTAATCGCGGTTCTGCCAATGGAGGGTCAGGCGCACCGAGACCCCGAGGTTGGCCAGCTCAAGCGAAAACCGCTGAGTGTCGGCTACCGTCACCGGGCGGCGACGTTGCAGCGTCTGGGAGAAATTGAGCGGCATCCCGACGCTTTGATAACTCAGGCCTTCGGGAGTCGCTTCGACAAATAACGGCAGGGTCTTGAAGTTGCTCGGGTTCTTTCTTATGAGCGTACGCGGCATGTCGGCTCCTGCTTAAGGCCGCGTGGGCGGCATCAGTTTCTACGTAGGACCTGGGCAACGGTCGCGACGTTATGGGCGAGGTGCAGCGGATTAATGGTCCCGACAATAGCACTGGCAACGCCCGGATGTTCAAACAACAACTCGAAGCTGGCGCGAACAGGGTCCACGCCCGGACTCAGGCATACGTGGCCGCTGGCGAGGGCTTTTTTGACCAGAATGGCTTTGCCGTGAGCAGCAGCATAGTCAATGACCGGCTTCTCGTTCTGCTCGTTCAGATTGTAGGTGACCATCGCGCAATCACCTTGTTCCAGAGCCTTCAAACCGCCTTCGACGGTTTTGCCGGAAAAACCGAAGCCGCGAATCTTGCCTTCGCTCTTCAACGCCGCGAGGGTCGCATAGACTTCGCTGTCGTTGAGGATCGCCAGGTCGTTGCCGTCGGAGTGCACCAGCACCAGATCGATGAAGTCCGTTTCCAGCCGTTGGAGGCTGCGCTCTACCGAGAGCCGGGTATGAGCGGCGCTGAAGTCGTGATGGGACTGACCATCGGCAAACTCTTCGCCGACCTTGCTGACGATCACCCAATCCTGACGCTGACCCCGCAGCAATGGACCGAGGCGTTCTTCGCTGCGGCCGTAGGCCGGGGCAGTGTCGATCAGGTTGATGCCCAAGTCGCGCGCGAGTTTGAGCAGCATGCGCGCTTCGTCATCATCGGGAATCTGAAAACCGTTGGGATATTTCACGCCTTGGTCACGGCCGAGTTTTACCGTGCCCAGGCCCAGTGGCGAAACCAGCAGGCCGGTGTTGCCCAGCGGGCGATGCAGATCGTGCAAGGTCGGTTGGCTCATGGCAGCAGTTGCTCCCAGGCAGGGACGCCCATCGGCGGTTTTGGCAGGTCAGGCAGCGGCACCGGATGGCTTGGCTGGATGCCGTCGCGCTGCAAGGACGCGATGACGCGATCAGCAAAGTCCGGAGCCAGCGCCAGTTTGGTTGGCCAGCCGACCAGCAGCAGGCCTTCTTCGGCAAGGAATGCATTGTCAGGACGGGTCAGTCCGGATTGCAGTGGCTCGGCGCGATCCACTCGAAGAGTGGCCCATTGCGCGGTGCTCAGGTCGATCCATGGCAGCAATTGGCCGAGTTCTTTCTGCGCGGTGGCAATTTGCTCGGCGGGTTCGCGGGCGACACCTTCGGCTTCAGCGATATCACCGCCCAGATACCAGACCCATTGACCATCGGCGGCCGGATGGGTGGTCACGGTAATGCGCGGCTTGGTGCCGCCGCCCAGGCAGTGGGCATACAGAGGTTTGAGCCCCGGACCTTTCACGATGATCATGTGCAACGGCCGGCGTTGCATGGCGGGCTGACTCAATCCCAGGGCTTCGAGCAGCGCTGCCGTACCGGCACCGGCGCTCAAGACGATGCGCTGGGCGCGAATCTCGCGCTCGTCAACCTTCAGGCCGACCAGTATTCCACCTTCCAGCAGCGGTTCGATGTTCTGACCGGCGAGCAGGCTATCACCCGCCAGATCGGCCAGGCGCTGGATCAGGCTCGGCACGTCGATCACCAGTTCCGCCAGACGATAGACCTTGCCCTTGAAGCGCTTGTCTTGCAGGGCTGGCGGCAGTTGCTCGCCCTTGACCTGATCGACACGGCCGCGCACGGCCTTGCTGGCGAAGAAACTGGTGAGGTTGCCAGCGATCGTGCCGGGGGACCAGAGGTAATGGGCTTCGGACAGCAGGCGCACGCCGGTCAGGTCCAGTTCTCCGTCACCGGCCAGGGCTTCGCGCCAGCGGCGAGGCATGTCGGCGATGGCTTCCGAGGCACCGGTCAGGGCGCCATGCAATGCGTACTTGGCGCCGCCATGGATGATGCCTTGGGACTTCACGCTTTGCCCGCCACCGAGGCTGGCGCTTTCCACCAGCACGGTCGAAAAACCCTGGCGGCGCAGGCGCGCATTCAGCCAGAGGCCGGCGACACCAGCGCCGACAATCAGAACGTCGGTGGAAATAACGGATGGCATGCAGCGACCTCAGTGTTCAAGACGAGGGCGCAGTATACAGAGCTCGGATAGGAAAAAAGATCGCAGCCTTCGGCAGCTCCTACAGGGAAACGCATTCCAATGGTAGGAGCTGACGAAGGCTGCGATCTTTTTCTTCAATGCCCCGCGGTTTTGGAGAAGAGCTGAATGACGACAACCCCCAGCACAATCAGCGCCATCCCCAGCATCGCCGGCACATCCAGTTTCTGCCCGTAGATAAACAGCGCCGCGACGCTGACCATCACGATTCCCATGCCGGCCCACACCGCGTAAGCGACGCCCACCGGAACGCTGCGCACTACGAGGGTCAGCATCCAGAAGGCAATGCCGTAGCCGACAATCACCAGAATCAGCGGCAGCGGGGTGCTGAAGCCTTTGACCGCTTTCATCGAAACGGTGGCGATCACTTCGGCGCAGATGGCAATGGCCAGGTAGTAGTAAGCGGTCATAGGTGCATCCTCGTGTGAAGTGTTGCTTTCTGAGGTCGGCATTTTAGAGATTCTCCAGATGCGGTAAAGTCATTACCTATCTGTTCTGAAGATGGGTTGAGCCATGAATACGCAGTGGAATCTGGAGCAGCTGCGGCTGTTTGTCAGCGTAGCGGAGCAGCGTTCGTTTTCTGCGGTAGCGCGGGATCAGCGCAAGGCGCAGTCGGCGGTCAGCAGTTCGATTGCGCTGCTGGAAGAGGACTTGGGCGTCAGCCTGTTCGACCGTAGCAGCGGCCGCCAGCCGAAACTCACCGAGGCCGGCAATGCCTTGCTGGATGAGGCGCGGGAAGTGCTGCGCCAATGCGAACGCCTTAACGGTCGGGCGCTGGCAATGATGCGCGGCCAAGAGGCGCGTTTGCGTGTGGCGCAGGATGAGGCGATGCCCTATCAACCGATTATCGAAAGCTTCGAAGCCCTGGCTCAGCAATTCCCCAGCCTTGAAGTGCAACTGACCAGCGCCGCCCAAGGCGATGTTGCGCGCAAACTGGTGGAGCGTCGGGCCGATCTGGGGTTGCTGTTTTATCACGACCAGATTCCCGAAGCGCTCGAGCGGCGGGTGTTGGGCAGCGTCGAAATGGTCACGGTGTGCGGCGTCGGCCACCCACTGGCGAAACAGGCCCGGGTCGATTGCCAGCAACTGGCGCAGCATCGTCAGTTGCTGATGTCCACACAGTCGAGTGTCTATCCCGGAAGCGAGCCCGCCAGCCCGCAAGTCTGGCGGGCCGACAGTTTTTACGTGATGGCTGAATGGCTGGTGCGCGGACTCGGTTGGGCCTGGCTGCCGCGCCACGTGGTGCAGTACCCGGCGTATCAGGATCTGATGGTCGAACTGGCCAGCGAATGGACCCCGCCAGCGCTGGTGGTGGAGCTGGTCTGGCGCCGCGATGAACCTCTGGGTCCGGCAGCTCGTTGGTTGGCCGAACGTTTTGCCGTGCACTTGCAGACGATCGGTGAAAAAAGCCGATAAACTCCGCCGCCATGAATAGAACTCTCTACACCGCGCTGTTTTACCTGGGGCTGCCACTGGTAGCGATTCGGCTTTGGCTGCGGGCGCGCAAGGCGCCGGCGTACGCCAAGCGCATTGGCGAACGTTTCTCTCTCGGGTTACCGGCGATGAAAACGGGCGGCATCTGGGTGCACGCGGTGTCGGTGGGTGAAAGCATTGCCGCGGCGCCGATGATTCGCGCCTTGCTGCAACGTTATCCACAGTTGCCCATTACCGTGACCTGCATGACCCCGACCGGGTCGGAGCGCATCCACGCGCTGTTCGCCAATGAACCGCGCATCCAGCACTGCTATTTGCCTTACGACTTGCCTTGCGCAGCGAAGCGATTCCTTGATCGGGTCCAGCCGAAACTGGCGGTGATCATGGAGACCGAACTCTGGCCGAACCATATCCATCAGTGCGCCAAGCGCGGGATTCCCGTGGCCCTGGCGAACGCTCGACTGTCCGAACGTTCTGCCAAGGGCTATGGCCGCTTCGGCAAACTGACCCAGCCGATGCTCGCCGAGATGAGCCTGTTCGCGGTGCAGACCGAGGCCGAGGCCCAGCGCTTCCGCGATTTGGGTGCGCGTTCGCAAACCGTGGAAGTGACCGGCTCGATCAAGTTTGACCTGACCATCGACCCGGCACTGCTTCAGCGTGCCGCCGAGTTGCGTGCGCAATGGCAGACCCAGGAGCGCCCGGTGTGGATCGCCGCGAGTACTCACGAAGGTGAAGACGAAGTGGTGCTGGCGGCTCATCGTCAGTTGCTGGCCAATCATCCCGATGCGTTGCTGATTCTGGTGCCGCGCCATCCGGAGCGATTCAATTCGGTGTTCGAGTTGTGTCGGCAACAGGGTTTCGCCACGGTCCGTCGTTCCGCTGGCGAACCCGTCAACGCCGGTACGTCGGTGCTGCTGGGCGACACCATGGGTGAGTTGTTGTTTCTTTATGCCTTGGCTGATAGCGCTTTTGTTGGGGGCAGTCTGGTGCCGAACGGCGGGCATAACCTGCTGGAACCGGCGGCTCTGGCCAAACCGGTATTGAGCGGGCCGCACCTGTTTAATTTCCTCGAAATCGCCGCGCAACTGCGCAGTGCCGGGGCGTTGCAGGAAGTGGAGGATGCCGAAGGTCTGGCGCTGGCGGTGCAGCGGCTGTTCGAGTTGCCGCGCGATGCGCAGCGGATGGCGGAGGCAGGGTTGAAAGTCATGCGCACCAATCAGGGCGCGTTGCAGCGATTGCTTGATGGGTTGGGGCGGTTGATCGACCGTTAGACCGGGGCGCCTGTAACGAAAAGATCGCAGCCTTCGGCAGCTCCTACGTTGGAATGCGTTTCCTTGTAGGAGCTGCCGAAGGTTCGGGCCGCGTTCGGACGATCTTTTGCTTTTAAGGTCGGGCTTTGAGCTGATCCGCCGCAGCCTTGGCCAGATCCGGCGGCAGGAAGTCTTTATCCGGGTTGTAATCAGCCTTGAGGTAACGCGCCAGGTCCTGCAAGTCCCCCGGGTTCAAGGTGCCCGCGGCCTGCTTCAAGCGCAGGTTGTCGAGGATGTAGTCATAACGCGTGTTGTTGTAGTCGCGCACCGAGGTGTACAGCTGACGCTGGGCATCCAGTACGTCGACGATGTTTCGCGTACCCACCTGATAGCCGATTTCGGTCGCTTCCACCGCGCTCTGGTTGGAGATGATCGACTGCTTGCGCGCCTGCACCTGTTCGACGTCGGTGTTCACCGCGCGGTGCAGGTTGCGGGTGCTTTCCACCACTTGCCGGCGCAAGGATTCACGTTGCTGCTCGGACTGATCCAGTTGTGCATACGATTGGCGCACCTGGGAGTTGATCAGGCCGCCGCTGTAAATCGGGATATTCAGTTGCAGGCCCACTGTCGTTTGCTCGACGTTGCCACTGTATGGCTGGCCGAAGGCGTTCGGGTTGCTGAAGCCCAGGGCATCGTTGTCACCCTTCTCGTATTTCGCCACGGCGTCGACAGTTGGCGCGTGGCCGGCCTTGCGCTGCTTGAGGGTTTCTTCGGCGGCGCTGACGGCGTAGTTGCTGGCCAACAGATTGAGGTTCTGCCTGGCCGCCGTATCGACCCAGGCTTTGGCGTCGTTCGGTGATGGTGGCAGGATCGGCAGGGTGTGGACGATGCCCTGAATCGAGTTGTACTGACGGTTGGTCAGGGTGATCAACGCTTCAAACGCATCATCCACCTGGCGCTGTGCGAGGATCCGGTTGGCTCGCGCGGTGTCGTAGCTGGCTTGCGATTGCAGCACGTCGGTCTTGTCCGACAGGCCGACATCGAAGCGTTCGTTGGACTGGTCGAGCTGGCGTTTGAACGCGGATTCTTCGGCCTTGGTCGAGGCCAGGTTGTCCTGGGTGCGCAACACATTGAAGTAGCTTTCGGCGCTCTGCAGAATCAGGTTTTGCTGGGTCGCCGAGAGCTGCAACGCAGCCTGTTCGTTAACGTCTTTGGCGGCCTGGAACTGGAACCAGCGATCAGCACGGAACAGCGGTTGAGCCAGGGTCGCTTGATAGGAATGAGCGTTACGGTTGGCAGTCGCCGATGGCTGATCGATCGCGGTGCGCACGGCGGCTAGTTCAGCGCCGCCCGAGAGATTGGGCAGCAGCCCGGCGCGGGCCTGGGGCACGACTTCTTTCTGGGCGCCATATTGGGCGATGGCTGCAGCGAGGTCGGCGTTGTTGTCCACCGCTTCCTGATAGACGCTGACCAGATCCGTCTTGGTCGATAAGGGCGCTTCTGCTGCCCAGGCCATTCCGTTGGACGCACAAGACACGGCAAGGGCCAGTGAGAGTTTGCGCAGCATGAGGCCATCCCTAAAAAATTACGCTGATAATTTGAGCGCCAAGGCTACGGCGCGGCTCATACAGCGTCAAGGCGCGGTATGGCTTGGCGAGTGTAGTTGCGCCCACGTTCGGCAACAATCCTGTAATTACGCCATTCATCATGGTGTTTACCGCGGTGTTGGCGTTCTTTGCCAGTTGTGTCTAGACTGGCCGGGTTCTTGTCGGGGTGCCTTGCTATGAGGCTGAGATCGAATAATTTCGGATCCCGTTGAACCTGATCAGGTTAGCGCCTGCGTAGGGAACAAGATTTCTCGTCACCCGGCGAGTCCTCTTGTGCTTCGTCCGGGATGTTGTTCGACAATCGAACACCCCTCGAGCACTGAGCACAGCACTGCTGGTTTTCCCAGCGCCCGTGCGTCCATTCTATGACAGGTTCGCTCCGACAAAAATCCACTGCCTGGATGTGTTTGGAGAGCCCGTGATGACGATAAAACTAAAAAATACGACGAACCTGAGTGATTCGGCCCAAGTCGATCAGCAATCGGTTCAGCCGTTTACCCGCTCGCAAAAAATATATGTTCAGGGCTCTCGCCCGGACATCCTCGTGCCGATGCGCGAAATCAGCCTCGACGTGACCCCGACCGACTTCGGCGGCGAGATCAACGCGCCTGTCGTTGTGTACGACACCTCGGGGCCGTACACCGATCCCAACGTCATCATCGACGTGCGCAAAGGCCTGGGCGATATCCGTTCGCCGTGGATCGAATCCCGTGGCGACACCGAGCGTCTGCCGGGTCTGAGTTCCAACTTCGGCCAGGAACGCCTCGCCGATGCGGAGCTGACCAAGCTGCGTTTCGCTCACGTGAACAACCCGCGCCGCGCCAAGGCCGGTGCCAACGTCAGCCAGATGCACTACGCCCGCAAAGGCATCATCACCGCTGAGATGGAATACGTCGCCATCCGCGAAAACATGAAGCTTGAAGTGGCGCGCGCCGCTGGCCTGCTGGACCAGCAACACGCCGGTTACAGCTTCGGTGCCAGCGTGCCGAAAATCATCACTCCCGAATTCGTCCGTGAAGAGATCGCCCGCGGTCGCGCGATCATTCCGGCCAACATCAACCACACCGAACTGGAACCGATGATCATCGGCCGTAACTTCCTGGTGAAGATCAACGGCAACATCGGCAACAGCGCTTTGGGTTCGTCCATCGAAGAAGAAGTGGCGAAACTGACCTGGGGCATTCGCTGGGGTTCGGACACGGTCATGGACCTGTCCACCGGCAAACACATTCACGAAACCCGCGAGTGGATCATCCGTAACTCGCCGGTGCCGATCGGTACTGTGCCGATTTATCAGGCCCTGGAAAAAGTCGGCGGCGCTGCCGAAGACCTGACCTGGGAGCTGTTCCGCGACACGCTGATCGAGCAGGCCGAGCAGGGCGTCGACTACTTCACCATCCACGCCGGCGTGTTGCTGCGCTACGTGCCGCTGACCGCCAAACGCGTGACCGGCATTGTTTCCCGTGGCGGTTCGATCATGGCCAAGTGGTGCCTGGCGCACCACAAAGAGAACTTCCTTTACACCCATTTCGAAGACATCTGCGAAATCATGAAGGCCTACGACGTCAGCTTCTCGCTGGGCGATGGCCTGCGTCCGGGCTCGATTGCCGACGCCAACGACGCGGCACAATTCGGTGAGCTGGAAACCCTCGGTGAGCTGACCAAGATCGCGTGGAAGCACGACGTGCAATGCATGATCGAAGGCCCGGGCCACGTGCCGATGCAGTTGATCAAAGAGAACATGGACAAGCAGCTGGAATGCTGCGACGAGGCGCCGTTTTACACCCTCGGCCCGCTGACCACTGACATTGCGCCAGGCTACGACCACATCACTTCGGGTATCGGTGCGGCAATGATCGGCTGGTTCGGTTGCGCCATGCTCTGCTACGTGACGCCGAAGGAGCACTTGGGGCTGCCGAACAAGGATGACGTGAAGACCGGGATCATCACCTACAAGATCGCCGCGCATGCCGCCGATCTGGCGAAGGGACATCCGGGCGCACAGATTCGCGACAATGCCTTGAGCAAGGCGCGGTTCGAATTCCGTTGGGAAGACCAGTTCAACCTGGGCCTTGATCCGGACACCGCTCGTTCGTATCACGATGAGACCCTGCCGAAGGATTCGGCCAAGGTCGCGCACTTCTGCTCCATGTGCGGGCCGAAATTCTGCTCGATGAAGATCACCCAGGAAGTCCGCGAATACGCGGCCAACCAGCGCATCGAAACCGTCGACGCCGAAGTCGCCCAGGGATTGGCGGAACAGGCCGAGCGGTTCAAACAGGAAGGCAGTCAGCTGTACAAGAAGGTTTGATCTGACCTGAGGTCGGCGGTGCTTGCACCGCCGCCATCGCGAGCAAGCTCGCTCCCACAAGGGATTTGTGAGCGCCGCAAGTCCCCTGTGGGAGTGAGCTTGCTCCGGGCGGCGTTCCGACGATGGCGATCAAAAGAACAACAAATGTCCCTCTGAGATAACACCCTTGAGCATTCAACCCAGCACTTATTCCCCTGATATCGCGGTGCCCACAGACAAACGTGTCTTCGGCGGCCGCGATCTGTTTTCCCTGTGGTTCTCCCTCGGCATCGGTCTGATGGTCCTGCAGACCGGTGCATTGCTCGCACCAGGTCTGGGTCTGTCCGGCTCATTGCTGGCCATCTTCCTTGGCACGTTGGTCGGCGTTCTGCTGCTGGCCGCGGTCGGCGTGATCGGCAGCGACACCGGCCTGTCATCGATGGCCGCGCTCAAACTCAGCCTCGGTGCAAAAGGTGCGAGCCTGCCGGCCGTGCTGAACCTGCTGCAACTGATCGGTTGGGGATCGTTCGAAATCATCGTCATGCGCGATGCCGCCAGCCTGCTCGGCGCACGGGCGTTCAGTGAAGGCAGTCTGCTGTCGAATCCCCTGCTCTGGACCGTGTTCTTTGGTGGTTTGGCGACCTTGCTGGCCGTCAGTGGTCCGCTGACATTCGTGCGGCAGATCCTGCGCAAGTGGGGCATCTGGTTGCTGCTGGCCGCGTGCAACTGGCTGACCTGGAACCTGTTCGCCAAAGCCGATCTGGCGGCATTGTGGGCGCAGGCCGGTGATGGTTCGATGCCGTTCGCCGTGGGCTTCGACATTGCCATCGCCATGCCGCTGTCCTGGCTGCCACTGATTGCCGACTACTCGCGTTTCGGCAAGCGTGCGAAAAACGTGTTCGGCGGCACGGCGCTGGGCTTCTTTATCGGTAACTTCTGGCTGATGAGCCTCGGCGTGGCCTACACCCTGGCGTTCGCGCCGAGCGGTGAAGTGAATGCCTTGCTGTTGGCATTGGCCGGTGCCGGCCTGGGGATTCCGCTATTGCTGATCCTGCTGGATGAGTCCGAAAAAGCTTTCGCTGACATTCACTCGGCGGCCGTTTCCAGCGGGATTCTGTTGCGTTTGAAAGTCGAGCATCTGGCGCTGGCCATCGGTGTGATCTGCATCCTGATCGCCTGTCTGGCACCATTGGTCCAGTACCAGAACTTCCTGCTGTTGATCGGTTCGGTGTTTGCGCCGCTGTTCGGCGTGGTGCTGGTGGATCACTTCATCCTGCGCAAGCGCGGTGCTCGCGTGGCGTCAGCCGCATTGCGCTGGCCGGCGTTGCTCGCCTGGTTAGGCGGGGTGAGTACCTACCATTTGCTGGCTAATCTGTATCCGGACATCGGCGCAACCCTGCCGTCACTGATTCTGGCAGGGCTGCTACAACTCGTGCTGGGTCGGGCCTTCAGTTACGGCCAGGAAACAGCTCGGGTTTGAGAATGCCATTCAGGCGAGGGTAAGGGATCTTCAGTTCGACGTGACCCAGCGCGTAAGGCGCGATGGTGCTCACTTCGTACTTGAGGATCACCCCGCCGTACGTCAGCGCAACGTTTTGTGTTTTGACGAAGGGCCAGTTCTTCACGAACTCCGGCTCCTGATCGAGCTTGGTGCTGATCAGCCAACTGTTGTGCGCCACCTGCGCAGCTTTCCAGAACGCCTCTTCCTGCCCCGGCACCAACATGTCCGACAGCGTCAGCACTTTGTGTTGCTGGCGTGAATAGTTGATGAAGCTGCGGCCCGGTGTGCCATGGGCGCCGCCGGTGTCCAGGTAGCTGGAGAATTCAACGATCACCAAGCCGTCATGCTGCTCACGTACCTTGGCTTGCAGATAACTGCTGTAGCGCGGGCCGGCACTGCTCAAAAACTGCTCGCGATACGCTGCCAGCGTCGGCGCTACCGGGGCATCGGGCGAGGTGCGGGTCATTTGCAACAGGCGTTTTTCGATAATGCCGTCCAACTGCGGTTCGGCAGGGAAGCGCAGCGTATCGATGTTCACCAGCGGGCAGTCAGGTGTTGTGCAACCCGGTTTCAGCTGTTCGGAAGCGTCGCGGGTGGTTTCCAGCGGCGTCCGGTAGTTGGGTTGGAACAAACTCTGGCAGGCGACCAGGGTCAGGGCGATTGCGGCCACGGAGGCGATTTTAAAAAGCGACATGGGCGTCCTTCATAAAACAGGGAAAGGCGAAAAGTTATCCGCTTCGACTATCAACGAAGCAGTCAGTTCGCCACTAAGCTAATTAGAGTTGGTTTCACCCTCACCGTCTATCCCGCTGACTGGAAAGGGGCTGCATCAAAGGTCACGGGCGCGTTAGGATGGCGCGAAGTCGAGGTTGCAAGTAACAAAAAGGAGCCTCGTAACGGATTTGCAGTAAAGAGGATTGTCATGACTGATTTTGCCAACGCCATTCCGACCGCCGTTGATATCGTCCGGCGCGAAAAGTGCTACGAGGGCTTCTACAAGCTCGATCGTGTGCACTTGCGTCACGAATTGTTTGCCGGTGGCATGAGTCGCGAGATCAATCGTGAAGTGTTTGTTCGCCACGATGCAGTGTGCGTACTGCCTTACGATCCGCAGCGTGACGAAGTGGTGTTGATCGAGCAGTTTCGCGTCGGCGCCATGGGCAAGACCGATAATCCATGGCTGATCGAACTGGTCGCCGGTCTGATCGACAAGGATGAAGTGCCGGAAGAAGTTGCTCACCGCGAAGCGCAGGAGGAAGCTGGGCTTGTGTTCGGGGCGCTCTGGCCGATGACCAAATACTTTCCATCGCCGGGCGGCAGCAATGAATTTGTGCACTTGTACCTGGGGCGTTGCGACAGCACCGGCGTCGGCGGCCTGCATGGGCTGGAGGAAGAAGCAGAAGATATCCGCGTCACGGTCTGGGCGTTCGAAGATGCCCTGCAGGCCGTACGCGACGGACGAATTGCCAACGCGGCCAGCATCATTGCCTTGCAATGGCTAGCTTTGAACCGCGCTGAAGTGAGGGGGTTATGGTCGTAAACAAACTGCGCGATCGCTATAGGGTCGACCTCGTGGGGCTGCAAGCCTCCTGCGAGGCCAACTACGTGCGCCTGATGCGACTGCTGCCGGACATGCGCAACGAGCCGGAGGCGCGGCGCATTGCCGTAACCCACGGCGACCAGATGCTCGGCGTGCTGGCCCTTGAAGTCCTTCAAGTCTGCCCGTACACCACAACCCTGCAAGTGCGCCAGGAACACAGCCTGCCGTGGCTGCCGGTGCCGCAACTGGAAGTTCAGGTCTATCACGATGCGTGCATGGCCGAAGTGGTCAGCGCCGAACATGCGCGACGCTTTCGCGGCATCTATCCTTACCCGAATGCCTCAATGCATCAGCCGGACGAAAAGGCCCAGCTGAATATGTTTCTGGGCGAATGGCTGAGCCATTGCCTGGCCTGCGGGCATGAGTACGCCGTTGTGCGCTGAGTGTGAACTGCGTCAGGTTCACAGGTTTCCCCTTGTGATCGTCCCCCAGCATAATTGCGGCACTCATCCATCCCGTGATTCAGCCCTGGGAGAACGCCTTGCCAAGCGTATCCATTTTGACCGCCGCCGATTCGGCGTTGCTGGTGCAACTTTCCGACAGTCATCTGTTTGCCGAAACGGACGGGACGTTGTTGGGCATGAATACCCGGGACAGCCTGCAAAAAGTCATCGAGCTGGTACGGCTTCAGCAGCCGCAGATCGACCTGATTATTGCCAGTGGTGATCTGTCTCAGGACGGAACGCTGGAGTCCTATCAACTGTTTCGCGACCTGACGCGACAGCTCGATGCGCCGGCGCGCTGGATTCCCGGTAATCATGATGAGCCGCGGATCATGGCGGAGGCCGCCGTGCAGAGCGCGCTGCTGGAACCGGTGGTTGATGTCGGTAACTGGCGCGTCACATTGCTCGATTCGGCCGTACCGGGTTCGGTGCCGGGGTATTTGCAGGATGAGCAGCTACAGTTGCTGGCCCGCTCGTTGAGTGAGGCGCCGGAGCGCCATCATCTGGTGTGTTTTCACCATCATCCGGTGTCGATTGGCTGTGCGTGGATGGAGCCGATCGGATTGCGTAATCCTGAGGCGCTGTTTGCGGTGCTGGATCGGTTTCCGCAGGTGCGCGCTGTTTTATGGGGGCATGTGCATCAAGAGATCGACCAGGTTCGCAAGGGTGTGCGGCTGATTGCCTCGCCTTCCACGTGTATTCAATTCGAACCGGGCAGTGATGATTTCAAGGTCAGTGACCAGGCGCCGGGGTATCGCTGGTTGCGACTTTTGCATGATGGCCAGCTGGAAACCGGCGTGGAACGCGTTACCGGCTTCGACTTCCAGGTCGACTACGGCTCCAACGGTTACTGACAAAGCCCCTGTAGGAGCTGTCGAGTGCAACGAGGCTGCGATCTTTTGATTTTGTTTTTTAAAAGCAAGATCAAAAGATCGCAGCCTCGTTGCACTCGACAGCTCCTACAGTAAACTGCGCCTCTTTACCCGACGCACAGGGAGCTCAAATGTCCGGTTCGATCCTATATATCCACGGTTTCAACAGCGCGCCTTCGTCTAAAAAGGCCACGCAGTTGGTACGAGTAATGGAACGTCTGGGCTTGAGCGATCAGTTGCGCGTTCCGGCCTTGCATCACCATCCCCGTGAGGCCATCGGTCAGCTAAACAAGGCGATTGAGGAGCTTGGGCGGCCACTGCTGGTCGGCAGCTCACTCGGCGGCTACTATGCGACTCACTTGGCCGAGCGCCATGGCCTCAAGGCCCTGTTGATCAACCCTGCCGTCAGTCCGCACCGGATGTTCGACGGGTATCTGGGGACGCAGAAAAACCTGTATACCGATGAAGCATGGGAGTTGACCCACGACCACGTGACGGCCCTGGCCGAGCTGGAAGTGCCGGCACCCCAGGACCCGCAGCGGTATCAGGTGTGGTTGCAGACCGCCGATGAAACGCTGGACTACCGCCTCGCCCAGCAGTATTACCGGGCCTGTGCCTTGCGCATCCAGGCCGGCGGCGACCATAGCTTCCAGGGTTTTGCCGAGCAATTGCCGGCAATGCTGAGTTTTGCCGGCATCGGCGCAGATTTGTATCAGGCGATTGATTTCACTGCACTGTGAATCCTCGCCCCTATTTTCAATGAATACTCTTTTTACAGGCGGACGACGAGACCCCATGGCCACTCCCAGCGCTAGCTCTTATAACGCAGACGCCATCGAAGTCCTCTCGGGCCTCGACCCGGTGCGCAAACGCCCCGGCATGTACACCGACACCAGTCGGCCGAACCACCTCGCCCAGGAAGTCATCGACAACAGCGTCGACGAAGCCTTGGCCGGGCACGCGACCTCGGTGCAGGTCATCCTGCACGCCGATCACTCCCTGGAAGTCAGCGATGACGGCCGCGGCATGCCGGTGGATATCCACGCCGAAGAAGGCGTGTCGGGCGTCGAGCTGATCCTCACCAAGCTCCATGCTGGCGGCAAGTTTTCCAACAAGAACTACCAGTTCTCCGGCGGTCTGCACGGGGTGGGTATTTCCGTGGTCAACGCCTTGTCGAACGAAGTCCGGGTGCGCGTAAAGCGTGACGGCAACGAATACCAGATGACCTTCGCCGACGGTTACAAGAAAACCGAGCTGGAAATCATTGGTACCGTCGGCAAGCGCAACACGGGTACCAGCGTATTCTTCGCGCCGGACCCGAAATACTTCGATTCGCCGAAATTCTCCATCAGCCGCCTCAAGCACGTGCTCAAGGCCAAGGCCGTTCTGTGCCCGGGGCTGCTGGTCAGTTTTGAAGACAAGGCCACCGGCGAGAAAGTCGAATGGCATTACGAAGACGGCCTGCGCTCCTATCTGGTGGACGCGGTCAACGGATTCGAGCGTCTGCCGGACGAGCCGTTCTGCGGCAGCCTGGCCGGTAACAAAGAAGCGGTCGATTGGGCGCTGCTGTGGTTGCCGGAAGGTGGCGACAGCGTTCAGGAAAGCTACGTCAACCTGATCCCGACGGCGCAGGGCGGTACCCACGTCAACGGTCTGCGTCAGGGCTTGCTCGATGCGATGCGCGAGTTCTGCGAATTCCGCAGCCTGCTGCCTCGCGGCGTGAAGCTGGCGCCGGAAGACGTCTGGGAACGCATCGCTTTCGTGCTGTCGATGAAGATGCAAGAGCCGCAATTCTCCGGCCAGACCAAAGAGCGCCTGTCGTCCCGTGAAGCGGCCGCGTTTGTTTCTGGAGTGGTCAAGGATGCGTTCAGTCTGTGGCTAAACGCCCACCCGGAAACCGGTATGCTGCTGGCGGAATTGGCGATCAATAACGCTGGCCGTCGATTGAAGGCGAGCAAAAAGGTCGAGCGAAAACGCATTACTGCGGGGCCGGCACTGCCGGGCAAACTCGCCGACTGCGCCGGGCAGGACCCGATGCGTTCCGAGCTGTTCCTGGTGGAAGGTGATTCCGCCGGTGGTTCGGCCAAGCAGGCGCGGGATAAAGAATTTCAAGCGATCCTGCCGTTGCGCGGCAAGATTCTGAACACCTGGGAAGTCGACGGCAGCGAAGTGCTGGCCAGCCAGGAAGTGCACAACATCGCCGTGGCCATCGGTGTCGATCCGGGCTCGGCGGACATCGCTCAGTTGCGTTACGGCAAGATCTGCATCCTCGCCGACGCCGACTCCGACGGTCTGCACATCGCCACGTTGCTGTGCGCGTTGTTCGTCCAGCATTTCCGCCCGTTGGTGGATGCCGGTCACGTCTACGTCGCGATGCCGCCGTTGTACCGTATCGACCTGGGTAAAGAGATTTACTACGCCCTGGACGAAGCTGAACGCGATGGCATCCTCGATCGTCTGGTGGCCGAGAAGAAACGCGGCAAGCCGCAGGTCACACGATTCAAAGGTCTGGGTGAAATGAACCCGCCGCAGCTGCGCGAAACCACCATGGACCCGAACACTCGGCGTCTGGTGCAGCTGACGCTGGAAGATTACGACGCGACCTCGGAAATGATGGACATGCTACTGGCGAAGAAACGCGCCGGTGACCGTAAATCCTGGCTGGAATCCAAAGGCAACCTGGCCGAGGTTCTTGGCTGATGCGGGTTGGCTTTGCCCTGGCGTGTGCGTTACTTCTGACCTCGGTTTCGGTGTTTGCCGAACCGGTGCCGGAACTGCGCCTGTTGTCCGAGCATCCCGTTGACGGTATGCGCGGCGGCAACCTGTCCGGGCTGGCACAGTGTGGCAAGGATATGTGGACGGTGTCGGATCGCGACGACGATCAGATTTACCGGATCGATACCCGCGACAAGGTATGGCAAGCCGAAACCGTGGGCATCGGCGTACCACCGGTGCCAGACAGCGGTTTGCCCTGGGGCTTGCGTTCGCGAACCTGGGTGGCGTCGTTTGTCCGTGGCGGGGATCTGGATTTTGAAGGCATCACCTGCGACAGCGCCGGTAATCGCTACATCGTCAGCGAATCCCATGCTGCGATTCTGCAAGTGCCACCCGTTGGGCCATCGTCCTGGCTGAAGATCTCGCCGATTCTGATTCGCGAAGCCCGGGCCAGCGGCATGCTGCTGCACTTCAATGCGTTGTTCGAGGGCCTTGCGATCAATCCGGCGGGTGATCAATTGTGGCTCGCCGCCGAGCGTCAAAGCCGTGGATTGTTGCTGATCAAGCGCAAACAAACGGTATGGGATTGCGATGGTGGCTGTGTGTTGCTGAGCGAAGCCGGGAAAGAAATGCAGCCGGCGCAGTTTCCCCGAGCCAAAGCAGTGTCCCGAGACTTTGCCGACCTGTCGCTGTTCAACGGCAAGCTGTTTACCCTTGAGCGCAACGCTTACCAGATCTGCCGCCGTGATTCGGTGACGGCCAAGGTCGAGCGCTGCTGGTCGTTTGCCGATGAAGCCTTGCAGGCGCATCGTCGCTACTCAAATCCTTACGGCCTGACCGAAGCGTTGATTATTGATGCCGAGGGGGCGTGGATTGGCACCGACAACAACAACGATGCCCGCGCCGATGGCGAGGAACGTCCGATCGTCTGGCGCTTTGCCGCGCCTGAAGGCGGCTGGAGTGCCAAGTCATGAGTCAGCAGCCGCCAGGCAAACGCGCCGGTCGAGTGTTGATGGTGCTGGCCTGGTGCGCGGCGCTGTTTCTGGCGACGCGGTTTTTCGGCCAGTGGGAAGTGCGTCAGCAGAATCCTAATATTGTCGTCAGCTCTGAGCAGGGCGAGGGTTTTATCGAGGTGAAACTGGCCAGTAACAACCAGGGTCACTTCGTCGCCAGCGGCCAGATCAACGGCCAGCCGGTGGATTTCATGCTCGATACCGGGGCGACCGACGTGTCGATCCCGGCGGAAATGGCCGAACGGCTAAAACTGGAAAAAGGCTTTGGGGTGACCCTGAGCACGGCCAACGGTCGCACCCAGGGTTACCGAACCCGCATCGACCGGCTGCAACTGGGCGACATTGTGCTGCGTGATGTGCGCGCCCTCATCGTGCCAGGCCTGGATGGCAAGCAAGTGCTGCTTGGTATGAGCGCGCTGAACAAACTTGAATTTACCCAGCGCGGTGGCACCATGCTGCTGCGCCAGACAACGAACCGATGAGGCCCGCATGAGCGACTCCCTTGATCTCAGCCTGGACGGTGTAGAACGCCGGTCACTGGCTGACTTCACCGAAAATGCCTACCTCAACTACTCCATGTACGTGATCATGGACCGTGCCTTGCCGCATATCGGCGACGGCCTGAAACCGGTACAGCGGCGCATTATCTATGCGATGAGCGAGTTGGGGCTGGACGCCGATTCCAAGCACAAGAAGTCGGCGCGTACCGTCGGTGACGTGCTCGGCAAGTTCCACCCGCACGGCGACTCGGCCTGCTACGAAGCCATGGTCCTGATGGCCCAGCCGTTCAGCTACCGCTACACGCTGGTCGACGGCCAGGGTAACTGGGGTGCGCCGGATGATCCCAAGTCCTTCGCGGCCATGCGTTACACCGAAGCGCGGCTGTCGCGTTATTCCGAAGTGCTGCTCAGCGAACTGGGCCAGGGCACCGCGGACTGGGGCCCGAACTTCGACGGCACCCTCGACGAGCCGCTGGTGTTGCCGGCGCGTTTGCCGAACATCCTGCTCAACGGCACCACCGGCATCGCCGTGGGCATGGCCACCGACGTACCGCCGCACAACCTGCGCGAAGTCGCTACGGCGTGCGTGCGTTTGCTCGATGAGCCGAAAGCCACGGTAGAGCAGCTCTGTGAGCACATCCAGGGCCCGGATTACCCGACCGAAGCAGAAATCATCACGCCCCGCGCCGACCTGCTGAAAATGTACGAAACCGGCAAGGGCTCGGTGCGCATGCGCGCCGTCTACCACATCGAAGACGGCGACATCATTGTCACCGCGCTGCCGCATCAGGTATCCGGCGCGAAGGTGCTGGAACAGATCGCCGCCATGATGCAGGCCAAGCCGTCGAAAGCCCCACAGATCGCTGACCTGCGAGACGAATCCGACCACGAAAACCCGTGCCGGATCGTCATTATTCCGGGCGCACGCAAAAACTTTGACCACGATGCATTGATGACCCACCTGTTCGCCAGCACCGAGCTGGAGTCGAGCTACCGGGTCAACATCAACATCATCGGTCTGGACGGCAAGCCGCAGTTGAAAAACCTGCGGGCATTGCTGGTGGAATGGCTGGAGTTCCGCGTCAACACCGTGCGTCGTCGCCTGCAATTCCGCCTGGACAAGGTCGAGCGTCGCCTGCACCTGTTGGACGGTTTGTTGATCGCTTACCTCAACCTGGATGAAGTGATTCACATCATCCGCACCGAGGAGCACCCCAAAGCCGCACTGATCGCGCGTTTCGCCTTGAGCGAAATCCAGGCCGATTACATCCTCGATACCCGTTTGCGTCAGTTGGCGCGATTGGAAGAAATGAAGTTGCGTGCCGAGCAGGATGAACTGCTCAAGGAGCAGGCCAAGCTGCAAGCCCTGCTGGGCAGCGAAACCAAGCTGAAAAAACTGGTCCGCACCGAACTGATCAAGGACGCCGAAACCTACGGCGACGACCGTCGCTCGCCAATCGTCGAGCGCACCGAAGCCAAGGCCTTGACCGAGCACGATCTGCTGCCAAACGAGAAAGTGACCGTCGTCCTGTCGGAAAAAGGCTGGGTTCGTTCCGCCAAGGGGCACGAAATCGATGCCACCGGGCTTTCCTACAAGGCCGGTGATGGTTTCAAGGCCTTGGCGCCCGGCCGCTCCAACCAGTTTGCGGTGTTTATCGATTCCACCGGTCGCAGCTATTCTGTGGCTGCGCACACGCTGCCATCGGCCCGTGGCCAGGGCGAACCGCTGACCGGCCGTCTGACGCCGCCGCCAGGGGCGAGCTTCGAATGCGTGCTGATGCCGGAAGACGACTCGCTGTACGTGATCGCCTCCGACGCCGGTTACGGTTTCGTGGTAAAAGGTGAAGACCTGCAAGCCAAGAACAAGGCGGGCAAGGCGCTGTTGAGCCTGCCGAACAACGCCAAGGTGATTCTGCCGCGTCCAGTGGCTGATCGTGAGCAAAACTGGTTGGCCTCGGTGACGACCGAAGGTCGCCTGCTGATCTTCAAGATCAGCGATCTGCCACAATTAGGTAAGGGCAAAGGCAACAAGATCATCGGGATCTCCGGTGAGCGTGTCGCCAGTCGCGAAGAATATGTCACGGACATCGCCGTATTGCCGGATGGCGCCACGTTGGTGCTGCAGGCCGGAAAACGTACATTGTCACTGAAAGCAGACGACCTCGAACACTACAAAGGTGAGCGTGGACGTCGTGGTAACAAATTGCCACGTGGCTTTCAGAGGGTAGATGCGCTGCTCGTCGAAAACCTCAATTAAGCGTCTTAGAGCGCTCGATCTACGATTTAACGCGTAGATCGACGCTTTGCCGCTGGAGTCGGAACGCATATTCACGGATGATATGGCCTTTCAAGCGCCGGCGTGGCCGAGCGTTCTTCATATTTATTGAGTATTTTCACTGTGGTTAGCCTTGTGGCAACCACCTGGATGGGACGATGACTGCTCTGCGCCTTCCTTTTATTTTGATGCTCGCTGGCGTTCTTGGCCTGGCGGGTTGCAGCGTTCACCAACCGGTGTCGCTGTATCAGCTGGACAGCGGAAGTCCGGCTCAGCCTGCGCAAAGCGCGGGCATGGCTGTGTTGCTGGGTCCGGTAACGGTCGCTGATTACCTGCAACGCGAAACATTGTTGCAGCGACAGCCGGATGGCAGCCTGCAAGCTTCGGCTGATGGTCGTTGGGCGGGTAGCCTGTCGTCGGATATCGATCAGCTGCTGCTGCGTCAGGTCGCCGGTCATCTGGACAGCCAGCGCGTAGTGCTGGCGCCAGCGACAGTGGGCTTCAGGCCGGATGTGCAGGTTCTTCTGACGATTACTCGCCTGGACTCGGGTGAGGCGCAACCGGCGATCCTTGATGCGCAATGGCGTCTGATCGACCGTCGTGGCCAGGTTCGTGATAACCGCATCATTCACCTGCAGGAACAGCATGCCGGTGGCACGGCGGCTCAGGTTCAGGCTCAGGGTGTATTGCTGCAGCGTCTGGCCGAGCAACTGTCGACGGCGCTCAAGCCGCTGGCTAATCAGCCACCGATTGCCGAAGCCCCGAAAAAGCCAGCGTCCAAGCCTGTGGCGCCTGCGGCAGAGCAGGAAAAACAACCGAAGATTCCGATGGCGTCGCCGATCCGGACCGATATGGAAGTGTTCAGGTTCTGAGGCTGGATTGATCCAGGAACAAAGCCCGCCTAGTGCGGGCTTTGTTGTTTCTGCAGTTTAGAGATCTCTGCTGTCTGTCCTGGCCTCATCGCGAGCAAGCTCGCTCCCACATTGGATCTGCGTCGTTCAAAAATCCCCTGTGGGAGCGAGCTTGCTCGCGATGAGGCCAGAGCAGGCAACAAAAAGCCCGCAGACAATCACTTGTCTGCGGGCTTCTTCACAACAGGGCTATTTACGCCCGGCGCTCATGCATCCGCGCCAGTTGCCGCTCGAGCATCGACGGATAAGGCTCCATCAACCGCTCCACGCAGCACGCGCCCTCAGGGCTTGCGATCGGTCGGATACGCGCACGCTGGCGGATCAACGCGTCGTCGCCGATCTTGCGCTCCACCAGCAACAGGTTGCGGCTGTGTTGCGACAGGGCCAGCGCATCCTGAGCGGTTTCGGTCAGCAGCAGATCTATCTGGCTCAGACCGAACAGCTCGTCACCCAGGGTCAGGCCCAGTTGCAATTGCAGGGTGATGCCGCTGTCGGCGACTTCGATCTGCAATTGATGGCCCAGAGCCCGCAACAACTCACCGCAACAGATAGCGTTGGTCAGGTAGTCGTCACCGCTGTCTTCGGTGTGGAACAGCATCAGCGTGCTGCCATCGTTCAGGGTGTGCAGTTCGCTCTGGTAGAGCGAGGCGGCCTGATCGAGGCAGTCGCGATAGCGTTTGAGCAGTTCTTCCAGTCGTGTGCGGGGCAGACGACGCAGCTGATCCTGAGCGCCCAGTTGCACGGCCAGCACCGCGCTGTGCTGCGGCACGTTCGATATTTGCGGTTTGGCTACCGGTTTCGGCGCGGTCGAAGCTGACTCATCACGCAGGTCGGCAAATGCATCGTCGTCATCATCGTCTTCAACGGTGCTGACAATGCGCCGTGGCGCAGGTTTGAGGCCGGCCACAGGCTTGGTTTCATCGAAACTCGGGTCACGCAAATTGCGCACTGCGAAGGTTGGCTCGTTATCGTCCGCGTCTTCGTAGTCGCTTTCGTCGTATTCAGGCTCGGGAGCGGGTTCCGGCTCGGCGGGCTCTGGCGCGAAGTCGGCGTGCAGCTGGCGAGCCAGATCGCCGATCTCATCCTGACGCTCGGTGGCCGGGGTGTATTCGTCGATATGGCGCAGCCACACCCGCAATTGCAGCAACGGCGTGGAGATGTGCCGACCCAGTCGCAGGCTCAAGGCCAGGGACAGCGCCAGCAGAATCGCGCTCAAAATGCCCATGCTTTGCAGGCTGATGGTCATCGGCTGCTGGAATTGATCCATGTCCAGGCTGATGCGCAGTTGCCCGGCGGTCACATCCTGGAAAGTGATCTTGCTCTGGTACATGCCTTCGGCTTCGCCCAGCAGGCTATGCTTGGGGCGCTGACCGGCTTCGGCGAGGATGCGGTTATCCACGCTGTAGATGGCAGCGTGAGCCACCAGCTTGTTTTTGGTCAGGTTGTTGAGCAGCACGTTGAGGCTGAGGATGTCGTTGGACACCAACAGCTCCGTGGCGGACGTGGCAGTCTGGGTGGTCAGGCTTTCGCCCAGGGCATCCGCCTGCTCGTGCATGGCCTGCTTGAACTGCAAACCCATCACACAGGCATAGATCACCAGGGCCAGAGCGACCAGGATCACGTTATGGCTGGCGATGCGCAATGCAATCGGTACACGGCGGTGGCGCAGTGCACGGAAGATCAGCAGAAAGAAGTTATCGGTTTTTACTGGCGTGGGCCGGTTCACTTGAGCTCGGCTCTTTTGTCCGTGAAGTTGACGCGCAGTATAGCGACAGGCCCTAGACCGTCAAAGCGCTCACGGTGCCCGATGGTCACTGAAAGTGGGTAGAATGCGGTTTTTTTCCACCTGCGGGGGTGCGCCTTGCGCGAAATCGTCCTGATAAACATCACGGGAGTCGACCGTCCGGGTCTGACTGCGGCCATTACCGGCGTTCTGGCCCAGGGTGGTGTGAACATTCTCGACATTGGTCAGGCGGTGATCCACGACACCTTGTCGTTCGGCATCCTGGTTGAAATTCCTGACACCGAGCAAGGCAAGTCGGTGCTCAAGGACATCCTGTTCACGGCTTACAAGCTTGACCAGCAGGTGCGTTTCACGCCGGTGTCCGAAGAGGATTACCAGCAGTGGGTCGGCAATCAGGGCAAGAAACGCCACATCGTGACCCTGCTGACTCGCAAAGTGACCGCCGGGCAATTGCAGGCCGTGAGTTCGATCACCGCCAAATATGGCCTGAACATCGACCACATCGATCGTCTGTCCGGGCGCATGCCGCTGGACACCCCGGCCGATCAAGGCAAGGGCTGCATCGAGTTTTCCGTTCGTGGTGAAGCGGCTGATCCGCAAGCGCTGCGGGCCGAATTCCTCAGCGTCGCGCAGGAACTGAACGTCGACATCGCCTTCCAGGAAGATTCGCTGTTCCGTCGTAACCGCCGTCTGGCGGTGTTCGACATGGACTCGACGCTGATCGAAGCCGAAGTCATCGACGAACTGGCCAAGGCTGCCGGCGTGGGCGATCAGGTGTCTGCGATCACTGAACGGGCGATGGCCGGTGAATTGGACTTCCGCGCCAGCTTCAAGGAGCGCCTGGCCTTGTTGAAAGGGCTGGACGTCAGCGTGCTGGATTCCATCGGCGCCTCCCTGCGCCTGACCGAAGGTGCCGAAACCCTGTTCGCCGAACTCAAGCGTCTGGGCTACAAGACCGCCATCCTGTCGGGCGGCTTTACCTACTTCGCCAAGCAATTGCAGGCCAAGCTGGGCATCGACTACGTGTTCGCCAACGAACTGGAAGTAGTGGACGGCAAAGTGACTGGCGTGGCGGTCGAGCCGATTGTTGATGCGCAGCGCAAGGCGGATCTGCTGAAGGAACTGGCGCACAAGGAAGGTTTGCGTCTGGAGCAGACCATTGCGGTCGGCGACGGCGCCAACGATTTGCCAATGCTGGCGATCGCCGGGTTGGGCGTGGCGTTCCGTGCCAAACCGCTGGTCAAGCAGTCGGCGAAGCAGGCGATTTCCACCCTTGGGCTGGATGGCGTGCTGTATCTGCTGGGCTTCCGGGATCGCGACGGACAGCTCTAAGAAAGATCAAAAGATCGCAGCCTTCGGCAGCTCCTACAAAGGAATAATGCGTTCCCCTGTAGGAGCTGCCGCAGGCTGCGATCTTTTGCTTTTGTGGCCCCCCGATTAAAGTGTTTTCCACAACGAATCAAAATCCTCCTCAGCGCCGCTCACCGCGGCGTTGTCGTTTCTGGCGGCCTCCAGTGGACGGTAGGCGAACTGATTAAAGCTGTTGGTGCTCGCCACCTGCCGCTCCAGCCCGACCCGGCGTTCCTCGCCGTGGGTATTGATCATGACCTTGTTGCCCTCCTGAAAGGGCAGGCGCGGTGCGAGCAGAGTGGCCGGCAGGTCGATGGCGCTGATTTGCGGCAGCAACAGACCGCGAAGGTATTGGCTGTGGTCATCACGGGTGCGCACCAGTTGCAGGCCGCAAGGCTCGGCGAAGGGTGCAACCTGCTCGATGCCCATCTGCGTGCCACCGCCGCGCACTTGGCGGATCCAGCGCACCACCGCGATGCTCCAACCCTGCCCGGCAGAGTCCTCGATACCGACCATCTCACCCGCCTGTAACTCGGCCGGCACAGCGGCGGGCCAAGCCAGGCAGTAACCGCCGGGGCTGTGATTGACCACTGACAGGACATGAGTCGGGAAGTGCTGATTGCGGTCGGATGCTTCGTGGCTGTCGTCATTCTGAAGCTGCGGGTATTCGATCTCTTCGTAGGGCAATAGAGCGTCTGCATTGCCTTGGGGAGCGGCGTCGAAAGCCTGGTGCCATTGGTCCTTTTCCCGGCCGGTCACTGACGTTACCGAAAACTGTGCAGGCCGGGCGCCGTGGTTTTTCAGGATGTCGCTGAATGAGCGTTGCCCACCCAGATAAAAGTGCAGCGCGCTCATGCCTATGCACAGGGTCAGCGTGCCTTGGCCGACGGTGCGCTGGAAACTGCGCTCGGCAGCCTGGCCCCAGGCGGCATGAAGGTGTTGCAACGTATCCAGGCTTAACCCTGCTGGCACGGGCAGTGGCGATGAACTGTCATTTTTTTGCAAATGAGCTTCAATCGCCGCGACCAACGGCTGCGGATCAATCCCCAATAAGCTCTCTTGCTGCTCGGCCCGGAACTTGGTGCGGTAACGCGGTCCGGTGTCGAGGTCTGGCACGACGGCGAACAGTCCGGTTGCCGGGTTGCCGGGTTGCAGCTTGATCCATTGGCTCCAGGGCTCCAGCACCTCGGCCACCCGGGCAATCTGGTGCTGGCGCAGTTGGTTGCAGCGTGAGGCGCCCAGCAGCAACGCGACCACGTATGTCTGTTCAATGCTCAGGTTTTGCGTCTGGCTGGCCAGTTCATCGCGCAGGCTCGTGTGCTGGAGTCGGTGCGCGCAGGCGATCCGGTAGAGCTGATGCAGCTCCAGCCACAGACCTTCCGGCACCGGGCAATAGAGTTTGGTAGCGCGAATCAGCGGCCCGTTCAGGCAGTGGATCGCCCGTTGCAGCGCCTGGGTCAGCAGCGGCGCACGGTCCTTGTTGAACTTCGGAGTGATGCGCACGACGATCTGTTTATAACCAATGGCCAAGTGACTTTGCAGCGCCTGGCAGAGGTTGGCGATCTTGCGGGAACGCTCGTCGAGGACAATCGACTGATGCAGGAAATGCTGCTCAAGGTGTTTGCAGACGTAATACACCTCGGGCCGCAGCAGTTCGAGCAATTGCAGGCGATTGTCGCTGGGCGTGAGCAACTGATTGAGTTCGCTCAAGCCTTGATACAGCTGGCGAGCGGTTTCGCCGATATTGGCTTTGGGCAGGTTGGCGATCCAGCGCTTGAGATCACGCGGGGTGGCCTCACAGAACGACAGGCGCAACTGCGTCGGGATCGGGGCGCGTAGCAACAGGTGGGGACTGGTCTCATCCATGCCGTGGAAAAACTCCAACCGGTAAATGGGCGGTGAATAACCTGACTGTAGCAGCTATGGATTTTTACCGTTTGTCTGTCAGTCGAATGCCATCCGGACGTACTACTAATCTGACAGTCGTGCGACTGGATACGCAAAGTCGTATGGCCTGCTGCCTACGCAGGGCAGGTCTCTTTGTAACTTCAAGGAGATGAAGTTTATGTCTAGATATGTAGTAGCAAATCAATGGGGCGGTAGTTCGGCACCCTGGCATCCGGGCGGAGACTGGACGCTAGGCGCGCGGGACAACCAGAACGTTGTCGCGATCGAGATCAAGTCGGGCGATGGCGGGAAGAGTTTCACCGGCACCATGACGTATGCGGGTGAAGGTCCCATTGGCTTCAAGGCTCAGCGCACGGGCCAGAACCAGTACAACGTTGAAAATCAGTGGGGCGGCAACGATGCCCCCTGGCATCCGGGTGGCAAATGGGTCATCGGCGGCCGTGATAATCAGAACGTTGTGGCGTTGAGCGTGACCTCCAGTGATGGAGGGAAAAACCTCAGTGGCACCAATACCTACGCCAACGAAGGGCCGATCGGCTTCCGTGGACAGATAGAGTAACGGCACCACCGAGTAGCATCCGCCCCTTCGAAGACGTTCGAAAGGGCGGATCAGTGGTTAATGCCAGTCAAAAGAATTTGGATACCGCAACCCAATGTGGGAGCGAGCTTGCTCGCGATAGCGGTCTTACATTCAACTCCTATGTTGCCTGCCAGTCCGCTATCGCGAGCAAGCTCGCTCCCACAGGTTCTGTGCCTTAGCTGAAGTGATCAGGCTTTTGCCAGGCCCATGCCCTGGCCCATCTGCACCGGTGAACCGGCCGCCAGTTCTTCAGCCCACTTCACTTGATCAGGCCCGAACAGCACGACAGCGGTCGAACCCAGTTTGAAGCGACCCAGTTCTGCACCTTTCTCCAAATGGATCGGCGCACGGGCAGCTTCGTCGTAGCGGAAGGTTTTCAGCTCGCGTTTTGGCGGCGTGACCAACCCGGCCCAGACGGTTTCGATCGACGCAACGATCATCGCGCCCACCAACACCACGGCCATCGGCCCGCGCTCGGTGTCGAAAATGCACGCCACACGCTCATTGCGGGCGAACAATTCCGGAACGTTTTCGGCGGTGGTCTGGTTGACCGAGAAGATCCGGCCCGGGATGTAGACCATCTCGCGCAGGGTGCCGGCCAGCGGCATGTGCACGCGGTGGTAGTCCTTCGGCGACAGGTAAATCGTTGCGAAGTCACCGCCCATGAACGGCGCTGCGTTGGCCGCGTCGCCGCCCAGCAATTCCAGCACGCTGAAGCTGTGGCCCTTGGCCTGGAACACGCGACCGTGTTCGATCGGGCCAAGTTGGCTGACCGCGCCGTCGGCCGGGCTGAGGATCGCGCCTGGCGTCTCGTCCAGCGGGCGAGCGCCGTCCTTCAAGGCGCGAGTGAAGAACGCATTGAAGTGCTCGTAGGCAGTCAGGTCTTCGACCAGCGCCTGCGACATATCCACCTGATAACGCTTGGCGAACCAGGCGGTGAAGGCGTTCTTGAACCAGCGCACGCGGCATTCGGCAATGCAGCCGGCCAGTCGCGACAGCAGGTGATGGGGCAGCAGGTATTGGCTGAGGATAAACAAACGCTTATTCATTAACTGTCCTTAAAAACCTTAAATCTCTACGGGGGTGTCGGGATGGTTGCCCCATTCGCCCCAGGAACCGGCGTAGCCTTTGACCCGCGGATAACCGAGGGATTTGGCCACCAGATAGGTGAAGCCAGAACGGTGGTGAGTCTGGCAGTGGGTAATCACTTCTTTGTCTTTGCTGATCCCGAGTTTTTCCAGGATCTGCGGCATGTCGGTGCGGATGCGCAGGTTGCGCGCCTGATCCATGGCCGCGGTCCATTCGAAATTGACCGCGCCGGGAATGTGCCCGGCCTTGGCCGCCAGGACTTTCTCGCCGGAGTACTCCAGCGGCCCGCGTGCGTCCCAGATCGCCAGGTCGGCGGCACCGAGACGGCTTTGCAGGTACTCGCGGGTGGCAGTAGGTTCGTCGTGCAGGATCAACGCAACCGGGCCGCCGACCGGAGCCGGGATCTGGATCGACATGGGCAAGCCTTCTGCCAGCCAGGCCTTCAGGCCGCCGTCGATATAGTGGTACTTGCTGTGGCCGATGACATCCAGCAGCCAGATAAAGCGCCCGGCCCAACCACCGCCTTCGTCGTCATAGACGACGTAGACCGCATCAGGGTTGTGTCCCAGCTCACCGAACAACGCTTCGAGTGCCGCTTGCGGCGGCATCAGTCCCGGCGCAGGCGCCTGACCGAGTTGCGTGCGTTTCGGATCGACAAAGCGCGCACCGGGGATATGCCCTTCGGCATAGCGGGCGCTGCTGGTCAGGTCCACCAGAATCAGTTCGCGGGCGTCGAGACGAGGGAGCAAGTCGCTCGGCTCGATCACCAGCGGCAAGCCAGAGAAGTCAGACATGTGAGGTCTCCAGAGCACAAAAGGGAGGATTGTATAGCAGCGTCATTGGCCGCGGTGACTAAAGCTGTGCAGGGCTTTCTCGATGCACTGCGCGGTTTTGCCGAAGGCTTGCACGGTGATTTCCGAAAACGGCCCGCCGCCCTGATCCGCCACCACAATCATGATCACCCGACCATTATTGACCAGTGAGCGCAACAGTAAGTGTTCGCCGCCGAACTGTGAGCGCAGGCTGGCCGGCAACAGAGCGGAAAATTGTGCGTTGTTGGCCGGTGTCAGGCGCACCTGGGCCTGTTGCGAGAGCAGGCGTTGCAGCACGGTGCTCTGGCTGACGACGAAGTTCAGACCGGCCACTTCTTTTGGCAGCCCGGCCGTCTGGTGCACCCGCAGATTGTCATGAGTGCGGTCGGCCATCAGGATCATCACCCGACGCATGCCGCACGCGACCAAAGCGTCCCGGGCAGACGTGGTCAAGTGCATGGCATTGGTGAAGCGGCTGGGCTCGACCAGCAACTCGGCACACTGTCTGCGCCATTTCGCCAGGTCTTCGGCAGTCGGCGCCGGGGCCGGCAGCAAGCCTGCGTGCACGCGGTTCATACCCCACGGCCAGATCAGTGAAACGGCCGGGTGCCAAAGGTCTGGCATGGCGTGATGGCGGGCGCTGTTGGCGGCCTGTTGGTGCAACTGCTGGTGCACTTCGTCCATTGGCATTTGCAGGTAAAGGCTGGTCAGGTACTGCCAGCGTTCATTGTGCGGACTGTCCCAGGCCTGTTGCGCCGACAGCGCCAGACCGTTGGCCAGCAGCACCGTATTGGCCGGTTGATTGAGCCAGCGGCGCAGGGTCGGATCGTCATCGAGGCGGTTCTGCTGGCGCAATGGATGATCGCTGTCGCGCGCGATGCGCAGCACTTTCACCAGCTCACGTTGCTCGTTGAGCAGCAGCCGATAACCCTGCTGCACCCAGATCGGCAGGCGCCAGATGTCCACGAGCGCCAGGCAGATGTCCAGCAGGCGCGCGCCGAACAATTGCTTTTCAACTTTGCGTGCCGACTCGCCTTTATGCATGACCCGCAGCTCCCACTCTTCGAGCAACTGCGGATGAGTCAATGCCATCGGCCAGAGCGGCGAGAGAAACAGCAGGCTGCCCCAGTGAATGTCCTGCCACAGCCGCGCGAGGCGACTGGCGAAAAAACCGTTGGCCTGTTGGGTCGCGTGCTGGCTGATCAGCTGCAGTTGGCGCAGGGCCACCGGAATTTCTAACTGAGGTTCGGCGGGCAGGCGGGCGAGCAGTTCTTCGGTGCGCTTCAAACCGAGGCGATTGATCGCCACCTCAAGGTTTTCCGCAGGCTCGGTCATGCTGCCATGGGTGTGGCGATTGGCTTCGCGAATCACGCTCAAGGCCAGCGCCGGGCTGTCCTGTATCAGTTCGGCGATATCGCGCAAGGAGCTGCGACTGTTGGCGATGGCCTTGCAGACACGGTCATGACTGACTTGCGGAACCGGCAGGCGCACGCCATCGAGAAGCTTGACCCAGCCTTCGAGAGTGGTCGGTTTTGGAGTTGGAACGTTCGTTTCGTTAGCCATGGTTGGACGCGATCATCGTCTGCATTACCTATGCCCGGAGCGGGCCAAATTGGCTTTTCGCCTGAACTGGCTATAGTCTGGCGCAGTTTTGCCGATAAGTAGAAGAAGAGATTTTTTAACTTCCGAATATGACCTTGAACCCGACTCAGTAAGTGCTCTCCTACCTATGGCTAAAATTATCGGCATCATCGTCGTATTCGCGAGCGTGCTCGGCGGATACGTGCTTTCCCACGGCAAGATTGCCGCCCTGATTCAGCCCTTCGAGGTGTTGATTATCGGTGGCGCGGCCCTCGGCGCATTTCTGCAGGCCAACCCCAGTTACATGACCATGCACGTACTCAAGAAATCCTTGGGCATGTTCACTTCGCGTTTCAACCACACGTTCTATCTGGAAGTGCTGGGTCTGATCTACGAGATCCTCAACAAGAGCCGCCGCGAAGGCATGATGGCCATCGAAGGCGACATCGAAGATGCCTCCGCGAGCCCGATCTTCGCCAAGTATCCGTCCGTGCTCAAAGACGAGCGCATGACCGCGTTCATTTGCGATTACCTGCGCATCATGTCCTCCGGCAACATGGCTCCCCATGAGCTTGAAGGCCTGTTCGACATGGAACTCTACAGCCTCAAGGAAGACCTGGAACACCCTGCGCACGCGGTGAACGGTATTGCCGACGCCATGCCTGGTTTCGGTATCGTCGCGGCCGTACTCGGTATCGTGGTGACCATGGCTTCCCTGGGTGAGGGCGATCAGAAGTCCATCGGCCTGCACGTTGGTGCGGCCCTCGTCGGTACCTTCTTCGGTATTCTCGCGGCATACGGCTTCTTCGGCCCATTGGCCACTTCCCTGGGCCACGATGCCAAGGAAGAACTGAACGTCTACGAAGCCATCAAGGCCTCGCTGGTCGCTTCGGCTTCCGGTATGCCGCCATCGCTGGCGGTAGAGTTCGGTCGTAAAGTTCTGTACCCGGCGCACCGTCCTAGCTTTGCTGAGCTGGAACAAGCGGTTCGCGGTCGTTAAGTCATGGAAAATAACCAGCCGATAATCATCAAGCGCGTCAAGCGCATCGCCGGCGGGCATCACGGGGGCGCCTGGAAAATCGCCTTTGCGGACTTCGCGACGGCGATGATGGCGTTCTTCCTGGTGCTGTGGCTGCTGTCCACCGCAACGCCTGAACAGAAGATCGCCATCGCCGGTTACTTCAAGGACCCGGTCGGCTTTTCCGAAAGCGGCACGCCGTACATCATCGACCTGGGCGGCTCGCCGACCCTGGCGCCGGAGAACACCCTCAACCCCGAGGTGAAATCCCAGCCGCAGCCAGACAAGGTGACCATCGACGCCGAGCAGGTTGAAGGCATGGCCGAGCAGGTCGAGAAGGAACGTCTCGAGCTGTTGCTGCAAGAACTGCAAAACAAGGTCGAAGAGAACCCGCAACTCAAGAAATTCAAAGACCAGATCCTGTTCGAGATCACGCCGGACGGTTTGCGCATCCAGATCGTGGACGCCGAAAACCGGCCGATGTTCGACTCCGGCAGTGCCCGTCTGAAGCCGTACTTCGAAGACATCCTGCTGGCCATGGCCGACACCATCAAAGCGGTGCCGAACAAGATCAGTATCAGCGGCCACACCGATGCCAAGCCGTACACGGGCACCGGTGACTTTGGTAACTGGGAGCTTTCGGCCAACCGTGCCAACGCGGCACGTCGTGCGCTGATCGCTGGCAGCTATCCGGATGCACAGGTGGCGCGGGTTGTCGGTTATGCCTCGTCAGCACTGTTCGATCGCGAGAACCCGTTCAACCCGGTCAACCGCCGTATCGACATCGTGGTGCTGACCAAGAAAGCCCAGCGTGCCATCGAAGGTTCGCAAGGTGCGGAACCGGCTCCAGAACCAACGCCGACGCAAGGGCAGGGCGGCCCGGGCGAAGTGCCCGCCACACCAGCCGACCCGAACGCGTTGCCGGCAGATAAAGAGCCGTTGCCGGCACATGAGCTTCGCGAGCGCTTGAATCTGTTTGATAATCCGGCGCCGAAACCGGGTGAGCCGCCGAAGCAGTGACCCATGAAAAAGCCGACAGTGATGTCGGCTTTTTTGTCTCTGTCGTTTGTGAGGTGGGAGATTGCCTGCGGTTCATTGAGCGCCGATCTTCCGTTGGGAAACGTCCTTCGTGGGTTGGGGACCGTTCCTACATCTATCCGATAATCCCCTTGGTAGGGTGCTCGCCAATTTCGCGTGCACAGACCATGGACGGTTTGGACATCGCGCTTCATTTCCTCTCTGCTTAAGGAAAAGCGTATGTTCGGTTCGGCCAATATGGCGCACTTCGCGCTGCACATCCCCGCGGTTCGTAACGATTTCAAAGTCCTCGCCTTTGACGGTGTTGAGGCCATCAGCGCCTTGTACGCGATCCACGTTGAACTGGTCAGCGAGTACCCGGATTTCGATCTGGAGAGTCTGCTCAGCCAGCCCGCATTTCTCCAGTTCGGTCTTAACGGCGAAGGCCTTCATGGCCGGATCGAAGACGTATTCGTCGGTGAGGCCGGCAAGCGCCTGACCCGTTATCACCTGACCCTGGTGCCGGCGCTGCACTACTTGCAGTTCAGCCACAATCAGCGGATTTTTCAGAACCTGACGGTGCCGCAAATCATCGCCCAGGTGTTCAAGGGTCACGGCATTCAGGCCGATGCGTTTACCTTCCATGTCAGCACCAGCCCCGAGCGCGAATACTGCACGCAATATGGGGAAAATGACTTCGAGCTGGTCCAACGTTTGTGCGCCGAGGACGGCATCGCCTGGCATCACCAGCATTCGCCAGACGGTCATGTGCTGGTGTTCACCGACGATCAGACCTGGTTCCCCAAACTGGGCGAAACCCCTTATCAGCAGGACTCCGGCATGGTGGCGGAGCACCCGGTGGTCAGCCAGTTTTCCATGCGTTTCAGGACCCGGACCAGCACGGTCACGCGCCGGGGTTATGACCTGAAACGGCCGAGTCTGCTGCTGGAGAGTCGCTTCACGGCCGAGTTCAGCCCAGAGCTGGAAGACTATCGCTACCCGGTGTTCATCGAGAACGAAAAGCGCGGCAAACAACTCGCGCGCCAGGCGCTGGAGCGCCACCGTGCCGATTACCAGTTAGCCGAGGGCAACAGCGATCAGCCGTGTCTGCGCAGTGGTCACTTGTTTGAACTGACTGAACACCCGCGTAAAGGCTGCAACGATTTGTGGCTGTTGCTCAGCGTGACGCACGCTGGGAAACAACCGCAGTCACTGGAAGAGGCCATCACCAGCGACGTCAAACCCGAAGATGGCTTCACCCAAGGCTATCGCAACAGTTTCCGCGCCATTCCCTGGGACGTGCTCTACCGACCGCCGTTGCGTCCTCGAAAAACCGTGCTGGTGAGCCAGACCGCCCGCGTCACCGGCCCGGTCGGCGAAGAAATCTATTGCGATGAGTTTGGTCGTGTGAAGGTCGAACTGCCGTGGGATCGAGCGGAACTCAACAGCGAAAAAAGCAGTTGCTGGCTAAGGGTGTCATCCAGTTGGGCCGGGGAAAATTTTGGTGCGGTGACCATTCCGCGTATCGGTATGGAAGTGGTGGTGACCTATCTGGAAGGCGATCCCGACCAACCGTTGATCACCGGTTGTGTGGTCAACAAAGTCAACTCCGCAGCGCATTCCTTACCTGAGAACAAAACCAAAACCGTGCTGCGTAGCCACAGCTCCCCGCACACCGGTGGTTACAACGAACTGTCGCTTGAAGACCGTGCCGGGCAGGAACAAATCTACCTGCGCGCCCAACGCGATATCGAGCAACTGATCCTCAACGACAGCGACACCAAGATTGGCAACGACCGCCGCGAACAGATCACCCGCGACAGCCACAGCCTGATCAGCAACGACCGTTTCGAACAGGTCGACAACCACAGCGCCAGCCTGATCAAGGGCGACGAGTTGCACACCACCCAAGGCGTGCGCAACACGGTGATCGGCGGTAACGAACTGATCACCATCACCGGTAATAGCAGCACCACGGCCGGCGGCACGCTGGTGATTCAGGCCGGTTCGCAGGCTCACGTCACCGCTGCCAACGTGGTCATTAATGCCGGAACGAGCTTGACGTTGCAGGCCGGTGGTCAGCACATCGTTATCAATTCGAGCGGGATTTTCAGCAGCGTCGCGATTGTCGAGGGTGGTTCGCCGGTCGCGGGCCTGCCCGGGCAGGCGGCACTGTCAGTAGTTCCCCAAGCTGCCGAGGCAGTGGTTATCGACACCCTCCCCATGGAAGCACTGCTCAAGCAGAACATCGTCTTTCGTGAGGCCGACTCCGGTGTTTGCCCGGTATGCAACGTCGCCCAGGAACCCCAGACAGCAGAGAGGGGTGAAGCATGACCCCGGTC